>CAVJLN010000032.1:0-13946 GCA_963650485.1 Bacteroidaceae bacterium | reverse complement strand
CTCCAAAACACTGGGTATAGCAGGACTTTTTTGCTCTGCATACCCTTCCTTCTCCAAATAACTGGGTTTTATTAAAAAAAGTGCATCCATACCCAATACCATATCATGCGAACAAACAGAACACTATCCATACATTACAAAGCCATGCAATACTGTATAAATATGACATCACATAACATAAAATAGAGTTAATACATAAGTTTGATTTTGACAATTATCTCACTTATACATTAACTCTATTATTTATTGCATCTCTATTATTTATTGCATATTGCAGATATTGGCAAGCATTCCTGGTACATATTGCCCTAATTGCAATGGCTCTGAATAATTACAGGTACTTCTTTAATACATCCACCTTATCAAGCTTCTCCCAGGGCAGATCCAGATCATTACGTCCAAAGTGTCCGTAAGCAGCGGTCTGCTTGTAGATCGGGCGACGAAGATCCAGCATTTTGATGATTCCTGCCGGACGAAGATCGAAGTTCTCACGAATTGCTTCAAGAAGTTTTTCATCAGAAACCTTTCCGGTTTCGAAGGTATCAACCATGATGGAAGTAGGCTGCGCGACACCGATTGCATAGGAAAGCTGGATTTCGCACTTGTCAGCAAGTCCTGCTGCAACAATGTTCTTCGCAACATAACGTGCCGCATAAGCTGCGGAACGGTCTACCTTCGTGCAGTCCTTTCCGGAGAAAGCGCCGCCGCCGTGACGTGCATATCCACCGTAGGTATCTACGATGATCTTACGTCCGGTAAGACCTGCATCACCGTGAGGTCCACCGATTACGAAACGTCCGGTCGGGTTGATGAAATACTTGGTATTCTCATCGAGCAATTCCTTCGGAAGAATCGGATCAAATACATACTTCTTAATATCTTCATGGATCTGTTCCTGTGTAACATCTTCATCATGCTGGGTAGAAAGAACAACAGCCTCAAGACGAAGCGGCTTGCCGTTTTCATCATACTCAACGGAAACCTGGCTCTTACCATCCGGTCTTAAATACTTTAGGGTTCCGTCCTTACGAACCTTGGTAAGCTGTAATGCCAGCTTGTGTGCCAAAGAAATCGGATAAGGCATATATTCTTCGGTTTCGTTGGTTGCATAACCAAACATCATACCCTGATCACCGGCTCCGGTATCTAAATCATCCTGGATTTCTCCCTGCTTTGCTTCAAGGGCCTTATCCACACCCATTGCAATATCGGAAGACTGCTCATCAATAGCAACTAAAACAGCACAGGTATTGCCATCGAAGCCGTATTCAGACTTGGTATAGCCGATTTCCTTAACGGTATCACGCACGATCTTCTGGATATCAACATAAGCATTGGTGGTAATTTCACCGGTTACTAATGCAAATCCGGTACATACTGCGGTTTCACATGCGACACGGCTCATCGGATCCTTTGCCATGCAGGCATCAAGGATGGCATCAGAAATGGCATCGCAGACTTTGTCCGGATGTCCTTCGGTTACAGATTCGGAAGTAAATAATCTTTTCTCCATTTGGTTTCTCCTTTTTGTTTGACTGGAATGAAAAAATCCGCTTAACTAAGCGGACCTGACACACGATAATCAAATCCTCTTATTGTTCGATCGCCATTAGGCTCGCTGCTCGCTCAGGTAGGCACCTTCCTTATAGGGGTTGCCGTGGCTTCATAGGTCCTATGTACCTCCACCACTCTGAATAAGAGATTCATCACAATATTGAATTTTCATATCTGAATTCAGGCTACACCATCCCCGATACTTTGTCAATGAAAAAATGGTCGTGAAAAAAATAGTTGTGTTTACGATAAATAGATCCAACCTTGAAAATGTCTCACATCGAATGGATCTCTCCCTCTTTCCCTTCATCCACGAAAATCCCAATCAGCCTGTCTTCAGCCGGAACTTCTGCAAATCGCGTTCCGTACTGATCTTATCAATCTGAGCTCCGAGAGATGCAAGCTTCAGATGAAAATCCTCATATCCGCGTTCAATATATTTAATATCATCAATCGTCGTAATTCCTTCTGCAGCCAGAGCAGCAATTACAAGTGCAGCTCCTGCACGAAGATCCGGTGCACTGATGCTGGCACCTGTATACCCGGGAACTCCGTCAATGATTGCCGTATTTCCCTCGACCTTGATATTCGCACCCATTCTGGTAAGCTCATCCACATACTTAAACCGATTCTCGAAAATACTCTCAGTCACAATACTCGTTCCCCTGGCAAGTCCCAGTGTAACTGTAATCTGCGGCTGCATATCCGTCGGGAATCCCGGATAGGGAAGTGTCTTTACATGTGTATGGGTAAGAGGCTTCGATGCCACAACACGTACGGCATCGTCTGATTCTTCGATTTCGCATCCGATTTCAAGGAGTTTCGCACTGATGGACTCCAAATGCTTCGGAATGACATTCTTGACGATTACATCGCCCTTCGTTACCGCTGCGGCAAACATAAAGGTTCCTGCCTCGATCTGATCCGGTATAATCGTATATTCTGTGCCATGAAGTTTTGAAACGCCCTTGATACGGATCACATCCGTACCGGCGCCCTTGATATTGGCACCCATGCAGTTTAAGAAGTTCGCCACATCAACGACATGCGGCTCCTTCGCTGCATTCTCAATAATTGTCTGTCCTTCTGCCATTACGGCTGCCAGCATCACATTGATTGTTGCTCCAACCGTAACCACATCCATATAAATATGACTTCCTGTAAGCTTCTCTGCCTCTGCAAAAATTAACCCATTGGCAATCTTCACGTCCGCGCCGAGTGCACGAAAGCCTTTGATATGCTGATCGATGGGGCGCAGTCCGATGTTACAGCCACCGGGTAAAGAAACCTGTGCCTTCTTATACTTGCCAAGCAATGCACCCAGCAGATAGTAAGAAGCACGGATCTTCTTAATGTAATCCCCTTCGATTACAAGATCCTTGATATTTTTGCCGGAAATCCGAGCCGTGTGGCGGTCGATCCGCTCCACTGTTCCTCCAATGCTTTCAATGGCCTGCATCATCACATTGGTATCACGGACATCCGGGATATTTTCTATTAATACGGTTTCATCCGTCATGACAGCTGCTGCCAGAATCCCTAAGGACGCATTCTTTGCGCCACCGATTTCGACTTCGCCAACTAACGGATTGCCACCTCTAATTGCATACTGTTCCATAGCATACCTCGAAATGTGTTTGATATATTCCATCCGGTATTTATCTTCATGCGTATATAATTTCAGTTATTTCGTAACTGCTCAACATCTTACAGCCACGTTATTTATTCACTCAAACGGAATTTGGTACGAAAACCCTTTTATCATTATAACATAATGTAAAAGTCTGTAAACCCAAACATCTGTTTAGGACTAATTCAGGTATTTCAGCGGGTTCACCTGGGATCCGTTAATCAGAATCTCAAAGTGCAGATGCGGTCCTGTGCTGACGCCCGTATTTCCACTCAGAGCGATCTTCTGTCCCTGGGAAACCGTCTGTCCCACAGAAACAAGCACCTTGCTTAAATGTCCGTATCTTGTCTGTCTGCCATCCGGATGATTGATGTACACACAATATCCGTAGCCGCTTCCCCAGCCGGCCTTTACAACCGTACCACCACAGGATGCATAAACCGTCGTGCCTGTCGCTGTTGCCCAGTCAACTCCCTTATGATAGGAGCTTGCTCCCTTCGTCGGGCGGTTACGCCGTCCAAAGTTCGACGTAAGACGTCCGCCGGAAATCGGCTTGATATAGGTCGGTGGAATCTTCGTTCCACGTTCCACAATCTTCGGAACTGCCGCATAGGTAATCTCTTCCTTAATAATTTCGTCCGAAACCTTCGTGTTATTTTCAAAGGAAACAACCGCAACGACCTTACGGTGTCCGGCGGATGGCTGCTGATGCACTACGGTTTCTGTTGTATACCAGTCATCATTATCAATATAAATGACATCCGCGTCATAATCTTCTTCGTAATACATTTCTTCCTGACGCAGAACCGCAAGCATCGGTTCTTCTACTGTGACAATCAGCTCCTGATCCGGACGGATCATCGAATTCTCATCCTCCAGAGAATCATTCATTTCGATCAGCTTGTCCAGCGGAACATTCGTTTTAATGGCAATTCCGGACAACGTATCACCGGAAACCACCTTATATATCTGATTCTTTTCTTCATCACTTGTCACTTCATTGATGGCAAGGCTGATGTCAGTCAGCTCACTCTCATCCAGATAGGCTTCGGCTACCTCTATATCATCCCCGAAATTCATGGAAATTATACCGAGCTGATAGTCCTCAAAGTCCTTCTCCACGTCCGGCTCAATCTGATCAAACAACGCCGTCATATCTGCCTGAAATCCGGCTTCCAACGCTACAGCTTCCGCTGCCTCTTCCTGTTCCTGCACTTCCTCGCGCGTTGCAATAGTGGCACTCATAACCGGAAGCTCTCTTGTCGGGTCAAGCTGCAATTCTACCTGATAGTCGTTGTCCGTATCATATTTATTTACCGCTGCCTGCAAAAGCGCAACAACCTCATCCAGATTGGCAAGATTGATGATTTTTTCATTAATTTTGACTACATAGGACTTAATCATGGATTCCTTCATGTCGGAGGCATAGACCTTCTCCATGTTGTCGATCACCAGCTTCGGTGAATCCACCCTGCCCCATAATACCTCCTGTCCGACGGTTTCGATTTCACTCTCTACCAGAACCAGCTGATTACTCTGGGAAGCCACGTTTCTTCGCGCCTCCACTGCATAAGACTGTGCTTCTTCGACCGAATCCACCACACCGACTTCCTGTCCGTTCAAAAAGACCGTAAACATATTGTCTCCGGTTTTCACGAATTTCACAAAAGACGGCATGAAAAAAATACTGACAAAAACTGCCAGCAACGCAATCTTTAAAAAACGCATTTTTAACCGTTTATAATGTGATGATAAATGTATCATAAACTATTCCTGTTCTAATTCTGTGCCCAAAGTACTCCCTGCATCTGTTAAAACACAAAACAGTTGCAATGGAACTATTTTAACAGTTCTAAATTTACTTGTAAAGAGCCTGTTCCTTCCATGTATTTCCATGCATTTCCGTTTATAACTAAGAAAAAAGCGATAGAACCCTTTCGAATTCTATCGTTTCTTTACACTATAACCAAATGTTCCAAGCTTTTCTCCGAGCGTGTAATACGTTCCGTGTGAATAAGCAATCGGATCTGCTTTTTCAAGAGAAAACTTTCCATTTTCATCCATATACTTTTCATCCGCACGTACGGACACGACCTTCGCCACGAACATATCGTGCGTCCCAAGCCGAAGCACCTGCGTTACCTTGCATTCAATGTTTACCGGGCTTTCGTCTAAAAGAGGGGCGCCTACTTCCTCTGCGGAACTCACATGAAGTCCAAGCTCTTTGAACTTGTCCACATCCTTGCCGCTCCTCACTCCACAGTAATCCGTTGCAAACGCCAGTTCTCTGGTTGTCAGATTGATCACAAATTCTCCCGTCTCTTCGATCATATGATGGGAATAACGGGAGGGACGGACGGAAATCGATACCATTGCCGGATCGCTGCAGATAGTACCTGCCCATGCCACTGTAAAAATATTGGGATTACCCTCCCGATCTGCTACGGTGATCAGAACCGCCGGAAGCGGATAGAGCATATTCCCCGGTTTCCAGGTCTGTTTTGCCATATCTCCTATTCTCCTACTGCTATTTTAAGAAATTCGGTAACTGTTCAGAACCCATTCGTAAAACCGTTGCTAACACAACTCGAGTTTTACTCATGTGGTTACTTCGCCATATATAATGATGTCATGGTCAAAAGCCCTCGGCTTTGAATGGTTAAAAAATTCCAAGTAATCCAAGGACACTTACAATCAGATTTAGTGCAGAAAGAATCAGGGTCACTAAAACAAGCGGGAACAATACTCCCGACTTCTTCTGTGTCTTCTGCAATTCCTCTTTCAGTTCCCCTGCCCGGCGATCCAGTTCCTCCACCATGGAGGCCTGTACATTACGGTACACCTTCACATTATCGGTATGAAGGAAATCTTCCAGATTCTTAATGACATTCTCGGTCTTATTCTGGAGGTCATTCACCATTTCCGCAATCTGCTGGGTGTTGTCTGCATGTTCCTTAATCTCGGCAATCTTTGCAAGGCTTTCATCGATTGCTTTCTGAATACCCGCCATGGAAAGGTCTGAGGTTTCTTTAATTTTGGAAACAGAAGCAGCCTCTACTTCTCCTGCAGTTTTGCCTAAATGCTGTCCCATTTTGTCCGCTAGCTGCTGAACATCCTGTGCCGTTTCGATATTCTTCAGATTCACCTGACGCATTTCCTGAAGACAGTCGTCATATTTCTCCATCTGTTCTTTAAACAGGGTAAGCTGTTTCTCAAGGCTTTCAATCTCTGCCGCATCTGCCGCCGCGTTGGCACGGATCATCTCCTGCGGGGTAAATTTCTGTACAATTTCGTCCATAAAATTATCCATACCTATCCTCTTTTCATGAAAACAAATGTCTGTTTGTAATCGCTTTATTATAGCATAACTTTTACGTTTTTACAATCACCGTCGTTTTTGTGCATATTGCACATATTTTATTGTTTATTTTTTACATCGTTGTAAAAATTAACAGCAATTTCATAGCTTGTTCATAATTTGTTCATAATTGTGTTGTACTATATATACATAGCAACGGAAACATGTAATGTTTTTCATTACACACATAGATAAATTTTTTCATAATAGCCCAGGCGCAGAGATGTGTCTGGGCACTCCTCATTTTATAGGGCAAATTTATAGGAGGAAATCGGGTTCCCGTTTAGGGCAGATTCCTCCGACTCCTCCAAATAAGTTCAAAGAAAAAACTCAAAATGTGGTATGATCTTATCCATTTCTTATCATTCATTCTCAAGATTATTCATGCTGAGAACTTCATCATTCAATGATAGCATCTTGTCGTCAAGTGCTGCCACCATATCCGCACACTCAATCAGCTCACTCTGAATATGCTCCGGCACGTTTCCTTCAAATTTATAATGAATCTTGTGCTCTAAGCTTGCCCAGAAATCCATCGCTACCGTCCGGATCTGGATCTCTACCTTCGTATCCACGATCCGGTCTGATAAGTATACCGGAACCGTCACAATCATGTGATAACTGCGATAACCGCTCGGCTTCGGATTCTTCAGATAATCCTTCACCGAAATCACCTTAATATCACTCTGATTGCTGATCATATCGGCAATGCGGTAAATGTCCGACATAAACGAGCAGATCACACGAATCCCCGCAATATCATTGATATATTCAACCATATTCGAAATGGTCGATTCATAGCCATACCGCTTTAATTTCTTAACGATACTCTCCGATGTCTTAATCCGTGATTTAATATGCTCAATCGGATTGTAGCTGTGTACGTGCTGAAATTCATCGTTCAGAATCTCCAGCTTCGTACCAATCTGCTTCAGAGCCGAACTATAAATAAGAATAACCTCCGTCCAGTTATCCACATCGCCGTCACGTCCTGTGATAATATCCATAAGTAACCCTTCCTCTCCCTCTTCGGGAATTCCCATACTCCACTTATATAATAGCATATCTTCACAGGAAAATGCATGTTTTTATAAAATTTTTATACATTTTACATAATAAAGTTATCGACTCTTTTCTCTATTCCTTCCGGATATAGAGTTCGTAATGTTCGCTTTCGCTAACCAGTGTAAAATGTTCCTTAATATAAGCCGTATCCACCGCTCCATAGCCATAAAGTGTCGGCCACTCCGGAATTTGCTTCGTTTCGTCATAGATCTCTTTCGGAACAAGGACACACTGTGCGTCCATAATTTCCACCTCTGCCAGCTCCTGATCATAATAAAACTTCAGCACATACTTCTGGTAATCATCTACGGAAAAACAAGTCTGCAAATCCTCTGTATGTCCCCGAAAAACGTCCGCAATCTCTGTTTCGCGCTCTGCGTACTGAGAATGATACGAGGATCCGCAAAGTTCAAACAGTGCAAACCCCAAAAGCAGCAGACAGCAGTACTTTCCTGCAGCCAGCATGATATCCTCAGGGAAGCTAGCCAAAAGTTCCAGAAGAAGCTTCAGAAGCCATACCAGCATCAGGCTGACCGGAACGGCAAGGAAGGAAAATACCCGGTAATAGGGCTGCACGCTCTGAATCATCAGCATCACCGGAACCATTACCACGGATACCGCCAGATAGACATGGAAGAACCACGAATTCTCGTCCTTTTTGCGGGAAAAGCATGCACTCACAACGGCAAGCACGCCCCCTATGGCAAGGATCACCACGAGCGCTGCTCCCAGTCCCGCATAGAACAGATTGAACACACCCGTCAGATAAGGGAACAGCTCCTTCACGATATAGCTCCGCTCATCTCCCTGAATATAGGGGGTTGCCAGCATATATTCCATACCGGTCTGCAATGCTTCAAACGGAGTTTTCAAAATGATTTTCACCTGATAAATTCCATAATAAACGCTGGATGGATCCTTCGACATGAGGTTTGATCCGATTGCAAGCCAGATCACCGCATACAGTAAAATGGTCAGAACGGCTGCCACAACGGAAGCAGCAATCAGCTTGCACAATGTTTTGTACTTTTTCGTAAAAAGAAGGATAATTCCACCTGCGATACAGACCGGGATAACCCAGAAGGTTGAACTTACCAGCGTATACAGTCCCCCTGTCAGGGAAAGCGTGTAAAGAATATAATCTCTCCTCCCTGCCTGCTCCTTACAGATCCTGAAAAGACTTAACAGGGCTATCAGATAACAGGTTGCCGCGAGTGTATAACCGCGCCCCTGTACCGAGAGATTATTGACCTGCCAGACTGCCACATACAAAAATACGACACCTGCGGAAAAGAACCGGTTCAGGAATTTCTTTGCAAGCTGATACAGAAGAAGCATGTTGGCACAGGATGAAAGAAACGAAACTCCCCGAAGTCCAATATAGGGATTTCCCAGATAATCAAGGAATGCCGACAGCACGGAATAAAAGACATGGTTATTCGGTACCGGCCAGTGAATCGCTGCGTAAACCGGTCCCCTTGAAATAAAGGAATAATACGTATACAGTTCGTCATACCACGGCTTGATTCCGAACATGCTGACCGCATAATAAACTGTCATACCTAAGAAAAACAGACTGAATAATTTATTTTCTGCTATAAATGCCTTGATTTTTTTCATGTGAATTCCTTTTCTCCCCATATAGACAATAAATGATATGAGGGTCAAAAGGTACTTCGCCCCTCATTTATGATTAATCAGATACCTACATACTCCGAACACATACCAGATGATAAACATTAAAGTAATACCGTTCCAACAGATAGGTTCCCTCTTCGGTATAAGCAATCCCTTCAGTCTCCCATTCCTTCAACAGATCCTCCCGGCTGTTAAAGCTGCCAAAGAAATAAACATCCTTTTCCTGCACAAGCTGCAAAAGCTCTGCAGTGTCCTCTAATCCCCGACACCGGGGAAGCAGTTCTGCAATCAACTCTTCCGGATTACTTCCATATAAATAGATCTCATTCGAATCCTTCAGGAAACAGGCTGTTACAGCCTGCACATGGTCGAAATTGCAAAGCGCCACAGCATCCTCCGGAAAATCTGTAAGAAACTTCTGCGTTGCTTCCATCTCTACAACCTTCTTATTTTCTTCTCCGTAAAATCCCTGCATATTCGAATGCCCTGCCAGGAGAAAAGGCACAAATAACAGAATGCCCCAGTTCTTTTCGACAGAATCCCACAATACCACTGCTGCCACGAGCCACATCGCGCCAAGACAGGGGATGAGATACCGGTATACGAAAATAGGGCGGTTCAGGATCGAGCAGACGAATCCGACAAACGTCGTAAATACCGCAATCCATAATCCGGTAAGCAGAAAGAAACGTTCCCTAGCATCCTTTCTTTTCACAAGGAAGGAATATAGGAATGCTGCACCAAAGATTAAAATCATCACACAGGCCAGCACATAATTCTTCCTGACCGCATAAGAAACCGGCAGGAAAACATATTTCACGCATCCGAAAATGCTTTTCCAGGTAAGTGGCTGGATCCAGTAGCTGTTGCTTACCGTCCGCACCTGCGAGAAAAAGAACGGAAGCCACGGAAGATAGGAAAGTACAGATAATCCGGCGCAAAGTAAGCTCTTCCTTATTCCGTTCCGGGCGCATATCCTGTCTTGTTCCTGTATGGTTACTTTGTTCTGTATTGCATTCCGGTCTTCTGAGTGCTCATGATGTACCTGTGCCTTATCACAAACAGATTTTCCGGCTTTGCTTTTGTGTGCCATAACAACGAAAAATACCAAAATCGCAATATAGCATGCAATCACGGCCACACATGCATAATACTGGGTATATGCCGTGAGGATTCCATAAGTCCAGAACAGAAGCCAGTGTTTATTACTCTTCCGGAATTTTATAAATCCATTTTCTCCATTGCCGGATCCCGATGCAGAAACTACTCCAAGTGTTACTTCTCTCAATGGAAACGCCCTGACCAGTTCACAGCTGTGTACGAAAGCCGCCGTGATAAAGAACAATGCCAGAGAGTACATCCGGATCTCCACCGTATAGTTGGAGATCTGCGGCATGGTCATTACCAGGAACCAGAACAGCCCTGCAACATGCAGTCCGAAGTTCTTCCGAATCGCCGTCAGTGTATAAACAAAGATTCCCACAAACGGAAGCATCGATGCAAGCTTACACAGTACGATCGAGGAAGCCGCCGGAACCAGTACCTTTCCAATATCATGAAAGAGCTTCAAATACCAGTAATAAAGCGGTGGATGTACATCCTTTCCTGTCAGGACTGCAATTTCCCTGTAACCATGCTGTATAAAATTCACTGAAAATACTTCATCATACCAGATGTCCTGTCCAAACGCCTGAAACAGGCATACCAAAAAGGAAAGAATTCCCAAAATCAGAAAGAGAATTCCACAACCCTTCTTCCATTTTTCTTCCGGTGTTCCAAAAATGAGCTTTTGTATTGTTTTCATTCAAAAATGCTGTACCTTTACTAATTTTACATGATTTTTCGTCTTTCTTATGATACCATGTCCGCCTCTAAAAACAAAGTTATTGTCAAATATTTTTTCTTTCTTTATAATGAAATGAATCGTAGCTATTCAGTACAGGTCGAAGCGTTTGCTGCTGAGACCGTAAGAACGTGATTCAGTAATGCAAAGGTACTGAACAGTTACAATGAATCTATTTATGAAACGAATAAAAGACAAATCAAATCCGGAACCAGAGGCAATTATAGGGAGATCATGAAATGTTTCGTTTATGGGCTAAAATATTTAAAGAGAATCGTTTAATCAAAGACGTGGTGATCTGCAACGATCAGGAGGATACCCGTACCCATAAGGTATTTCAGGCACTGGATGAAGCCTGCTATGAACTGGACCTCACCCGTCCCATCTGGCTGGATCTTAATATCAAGGACTTCAAGCGCCATTCCAAAACACGTTTTACCAAAGACAGCTTCATTGAGCATATTGATTTTGATTATCTCGAAATTCAGGTCATTGAAGAAGATTAAACTTTAATGTCTCTTCAGAGACAATTTAACTTTAAAGGGTCTGTGCAGGAATTTTCCTGCATAGACCCTTTTATATCTGCACAGCACCAAAGCATTGGACTGAATCTTTTGTGAATAAAACAATTGACACTGCATATTTTATGTAGTAGTATTTATATATTCCTGATGTAGTTTTAAATACTATGTATTGTCATTAAAGGAGGTTTTGTCATGCAAATTACAATTCGTGAACCCGGAAGCGCTCTTACCCATTTTATAGCAATGTTACTGGCAGCCTTTGCCGCTACTCCGTTATTGACCAAAGCAGCCCGCTATGCAAGCAGGGAGTCTATTATCGCACTCAGCATTTTCTGTGCGAGCATGATTCTTTTATACGGAGCAAGTGCAACCTACCACTCCCTGAATCTGTCCGGACGTCCTTTACGTATCTTCCGTAAGATCGACCATATGATGATTTTCGTCCTGATCGCCGGTTCCTATACCCCGATCTGCCTGGCTGTCCTTGGCGGGAAGCTCGGCTACACCTTACTTGCCGTCATCTGGGGGCTTGCCCTGTTCGGCATGATCCTGAAAGCCTGCTGGATCACCTGTCCGAAATGGTTTTCCTCGGTGATTTACATTGCCATGGGGTGGGCCTGCGTTGCCGTATTCGGTCCGCTCCTTCAGGTACTCCCGACTGCTGCATTCCTCTGGCTGCTTGCCGGCGGCATCATTTACACCATCGGCGGCGTAATCTACGCCTTAAAGCTTCCCCTGTTCAATGCAAAGCATGAGTTCTTCGGTTCTCACGAAATCTTCCACCTCTTCGTCATGGGAGGAAGCTTCTGTCATTTCATTTTCATGTACTGTTATGTGGCCTAAGGGCTATAGAAAGCTCTGGCATTTTTCTAGAATTTGTAAAATAATGTGTAACTATTCAGAACTCCATTCGCAAAACCGCTGTTTCACAGCTTAGTTCTTAGTCCTTTGGAGAAACTTAGAAGTTCTTCTATTTCATTCTATAACCAGCAATGCCCGGACACGGATGTCCGGGCAAGGAGCAATCGAACCTGGATGGTTCGTTGTGACGTTTGCGTTATACTTCAAAATCTTACATGAAATAGTTAGAACTTCTTAGTTTCGGATAACCGACTAGGAACAAGTTGATTGGACTTTAATATACCCCAATCTATTTTGCATCCGCATATCCATTGGGATTCATACTCTGCCATCTCCAAGAATCCTCGCACATTTCCTTAATATCATACTGTGCTTCCCATCCCAGTTCTCTCTTTGCCTTATCTGCATTGGAATAGCATGTGGCAATATCACCGGCGCGGCGTGGCTTAATCACATACGGAATCTTCACACCGGTAGCCGCTTCAAAATTCTTCACAATATCCAGAACGCTGTAGCCCTTACCGGTTCCCAGATTATAAATTGCCAGTCCGACCTTCTCATCGAGTTTCTTAATGGCTTTGACATGGCCGATAGCCAGATCGACAACATGAATATAATCACGTACTCCGGTTCCATCCGGGGTATCATAATCATTACCAAACACACCAAGCTCTTTCAGCTTGCCAACCGCAACCTGTGTCACGTACGGCATCAGGTTATTCGGAATACCATTCGGGTTCTCGCCGATAAGTCCGCTCTTATGCGCTCCAATCGGATTGAAATATCTTAACAGAATCACATTCCATTCCGGATCAGCTTTCTGCATATCAGTAAGGATCTGCTCTAACATGGACTTTGTCCAGCCGTAAGGATTGGTGCACTGTCCCTTCGGGCACTCTTCGGTAATCGGAATCATGGCAGGATCTCCATATACAGTTGCGGAAGAAGAGAAGATGATATTCTTCACGCCATGCTTCCGCATGACATCTACCAGTGTCAATGTTCCTGTAATGTTATTCTCGTAATATTCCCATGGCTTCTGTACGGATTCTCCAACAGCCTTAAGACCTGCGAAATGAATACAGGAATCAATGTTCTCTTTTTCAAAAATCTGATTCAGTGCCTCACGGTCAAGAATGTCTGCTTCATAGAAGGTAACCGGCTTTCCGGTGATCTTCTCCACTCTTTTTAAACTTTCCCTGCTGGAATTGCTCAGGTTATCCACAACAACCACTTCATATCCGGCATTCTGAAGCTCTACAACGGTATGACTCCCGATATATCCGGCACCTCCGGTTACTAAAATTGACATCTTTCTCTCCTCGCTTTCCTTAAGGACTCGTTACCTGTAAAACCAAATGTCTTCTTTCGAGATCCGATTTTATTATCTTTAGGCTCATTATATGCTTCCCGAAACGGATTCACAATACAGAAATGTTACCCTTATCTGTCAAAATGTTGTCTGGAAGTAAA
>CAVJLN010000031.1:0-31378 GCA_963650485.1 Bacteroidaceae bacterium | reverse complement strand
GTTCCTGAAGCCCTGAAAGAGCTTTAGTGTAACTTTTTTGCAAAGTTCACATATATATTTGTAAGTCGTTTTTCTTGCCACACTAATAATACCATCTCTTATTTGAAAAAGAAAGATACGTGTGGTTAGCTCTTTGTTAGTCCATGGTTAGTCTTTTGTTAATTTCCCGTTATCATTCAAATAGAACATACCGTTTTCCCCATAAGCTTACCACTCGTCACATTTCAGGTGCTTACCACTCAGACTTACCACTTTTCTTACCACTTTGAATCACGGTTTTGTGATATTTTGCGATACTTTACGAGGTTTTCTCTGTAAACATCAAATGCCTTAAATCCCTTATAAATCAAGCATTTCCGCTGCTTTCCAGTCCTTACTTTTCCTCAACGACCTGAAAAACATAGAACTTCAAATAGTACGATTCGTCCGCTGCCCAGAGGATCGGATGATCCGGAGCCTGGGTACGGAATTCCACCTGGCGCAGCCGTTTATGCACATTACGGGCTGCCTGTCCGATCGTCTCCGTGAACAATTCATAGGTCATGAAATGGGAACAGGAACAGGTTGCAAGAAAGCCGCCATCTTTCACAAGCTTCATGCCCCGCAGATTAATTTCACGGTATCCTTTGATGGCATTTTTCACAGAATTTCTGGACTTCGTAAATGCCGGAGGATCCAGAATCACTACATCGTATTTCTCTCCCTGCTTTTCCAGTTCGGGCAGAAGCTCGAATACATCACGGCAGAGAAATTTCGCACGATCCTGCACACCGTTTAATTCTGCGTTTTTCACAGCCTGTACAACAGCAAGCTCCGATGCATCCACACCGGTAACCTCTCTTGCTCCGGCAACTGCCGCATTCAGCGCAAAGGAGCCGGTATGGGTAAAGCAGTCAAGGACTCTGGCATCCCTGCACAGCTTCTGAATTGCCAGACGATTGTATTTCTGATCAAGGAAAAATCCGGTCTTCTGTCCGTCCTTTACATCGACAAGATACTTCACACCATTTTCCTCGATCTGTACGTTGGTGTCAAACTCCTCAGAAAGAAACCCCTTGATCCGTTCCATACCTTCATTGAGCCGTACCTTCGCATCACTCCGCTCATAGACACCGCAGATCTCAATGCCATCCTTGCGAAGCTCCTCCTTCAGCAGATCGACAATTTCCAGCTTAAACCGGTCAATTCCAAGTGCCAGTGACTCCACCACCAGTACGTCCGAAAACTTGTCAATCACAAGTCCCGGTAAAAAGTCTGCCTCACCGAAAATCACACGGCAGCTTCCGGTATCGACCGTTTTCTTCCGATATTCCCATGCGGTCTTCACGCGCTCTCTTAAAAATTCGTGGTCAATTTCCTGATGAACATTTCTCGTCATCAGACGGATGCGGATCTTGGAATTCTGATTGATGAAGCCTCTTCCCATCGGATAGCCGTCAAAATCGTGTACGGTTACGATACTTCCGTTCTCAAATCTTCCGGTAATGCTCTCAATTTCATTATCAAAAATCCACATGCCGCCGGCTTTCAGTGTCCGGCCTTCGCCCTTTTTCAACGTTACTATGGTTTCACTCATTGCTTTAACTCCCTTCCGCTGACAAAACCTGCTGCCAGCCTTCCGGAATTTCAGCAGCTTAACATACGGATATGGGATTCGATCGTGAAATCTTTCGTTTCGCCATCATCCAGATAGTACTCGTACGGTTTTATCTCTTCTCCAAAAGAATACAGCTTCAAGTCTTCAAAATCAACATCTTCGACACACTTTCCGCCTTTTGCCACTGGGAACAGGTATCCTTCCCTTAAGAAAACATGCACGGTTCCCATTGGCATTTCCACATAGGAAAATCCTTTTTCGTATACTTTTCCTTCTTCCACAATACCATTTTTGAAAATGAGCTGTTTCATTCTTTCCGGAAAATAAACAACTCTTCCTGATACATTCTGCTCGCAGACCGGAGCCACCATAATATTTTCACCGATGAAAAGCTGATCCTCCACCTGTCTTGCCAGTGCATCTTCGCCATAAAGGAACGCCAGTGGATTGAACATCATCGTATTCCGCAGTGCTGCCTTCATATATTCACTGTAAATATAAGGAAGAATCTGATACCGCACACCGATCACATCCGCAAATTTCTCCACATGGGAAAAACGGTATACCTCCTGTCTCCTGGTTCCTCTTGCCGAATGATTCCGGAGCAACGGCGTAAACACTGCAAATTCCAGCCATCGTAATACCAGATCTTCGGTTGCATCTGCATTAAATCCACCGACATCCGCTCCCGTATACAGGAATCCACACATATTTAAAGAAGGCATCATCTTCACATTCATTTTCAAATGGGACCACCACGAAGCATTGTCTCCCTGCCAGATTCCTCCAAACCGGTGCATTCCGATATAGGATGCTCTGGAAAACAACAGAATTCTCTTTTCCGGCATATAACGCTCGAATGCCTCCGAGGCAGATCTTGTCATATAATAGCCAAACAGGTTATGTACCTGATCGTGACGGTAACGTTTTCCTTTATAATTATGATAAAACGAAGCATAGTCCTCCGGATTATTGCAGATGCTTCCAATCATTCCGGTCATTTCGAAAAAGGTATTCACGTCAAGGTTCATCTTCTTGTAATCTTCCATTTTCTCAAAGACCTTTTTCAGATGCTTTTCGGAATAAAAGATCGCCGGCTCATTCATATCGTTCCAGAAGCCGTCAATTCCTTTGTCAATCAGAATCCGGTACTTATCACCAAACCATTGTCTTGCTTTGTCATCAAGCATATCCGGGAAGCAGCATTTACCGGGCCATACTCCAATAATAAAATCCTCCCTGTTTTCATCCTTGCAGAAGTATCCGTTCGCTTTCCCTTCTTCATAGATGTCATAGCCATCTTCTTTTTTCACGCCGCCATCAATAATTGGAATGAGATGAATATTCTCCTTCTTCATCTCTTCAACCAGCTCTTCGAAATCGGCGAAGCTGTCCCGGTTGATTGTGAAGTCCTTATACCGCTCCATATAATCAATGTCGAGATAAATACTGTCGATGGGAATGTTATGCTTTTTATACTCAGCTGCTACTTCACGCACTTCATCTGCTGTATCATAGCTCCACCGGCTCTGTCCATAGCCAAACGCCCAGCGGGGTGCAATATAGCTTCGTCCGATCAGTTCACGGAACTCCTGTACTGCATCCCTGTAGGAAGCTGCCTCGATCAGATAAATTTTATAGTTCTCCTCTTCCATGGAAATGCTGAGATCATCGATGTCGGTATAACCAATATCAAAGGTTACTTTACCCGGCGTGTCCACAAACAAGCCATACGTTTCATGCACTCCGTCACCCACCATAATAAAGTTGTGTGCCCCATACAGGGAATTGGTATTCTCGCAGTGATTGGGATTATCGGTACAGTTGCTGATGTAACGCCAGCCCCTCTTATTGGTGCCACGCACATTTTCTCCAAGTCCATACACGATTTCATCCGCTTTCAAAGAATAATGAAAACCGTCTTCTTTTTTCTGAAAAACACCATCACTCCATGCAGAGGATGTGATCTCTTTTACCACAGCATCCGTCTCAATCGGATCTCCAAAGATATATTTACTTACCATTGTTTCTGTCCCTGACTAGCCTTTCACTCCGCCAGCCATCAATCCTTCCTTAAAGTATTTTTGAGCAAGAGTATATATAATAATGATTGGTATCATAGAAATCAGGCTGCCTGCCATTAAAATATTATACTCTGTTCCATACTGCCCGTTCAAGCTGTTTAGCGCCAGGGTCAGCGTCATTTTATTTTTATCGTTCAGCATTAAAAGCGGCCATAAATAATCGTTCCAGCTTTCCATAAAAGTCGTAATCGTCAGTGTTGCTATCGCTGATTTAGTCAATGGCAAGATGACCGTCCGGTAAATCCGGAACAAACTGGCTCCATCCAGTTCAGCCGCCTCCATATAATCATTTGGTATCCCACGCATCTGCTGTACCAGCATAAAGACTGCGAATGCCCGGAACAAAGATGGAAGAATCACACTCGGATAGGTATTAATCAATCCAAGATTGTTCATAACAACAAACAAAGGTATCATGGTTACCTGTGTCGGAATCATCATGGATGCCAGATATAATTTGAATATGGTATTAGCATAAGGAAACTGTATTTTAGTAAATGCAAAAGCCGCCATGGATGCCGATAAAATAGTAACCACTGTATAACTACAGGTAATAAAAAAGCTGTTTAAG
Source organism: Bacteroidaceae bacterium (assembly GCA_963650485.1). Classification (GTDB taxonomy): domain Bacteria; phylum Bacillota; class Clostridia; order Lachnospirales; family Lachnospiraceae; genus Suilimivivens. The sequence continues at coordinate 27,126 of CAVJLN010000031.1, read as the reverse complement.
ATTGCTCTTAAAAAAGGGAATCTTGAGAAAACCATCTTATAACTGTCAAAGGTCGGTTCCTTGGGAATCCATTCAATTGGGATCTGCATTAATGCCCCTTTGCTTTTAAAAGAAGTTGACAGCATCCACAAAAAAGGAATCATTACAGTTACCGCAATGAGACAAGCTAAAATATAATTCCATATTTGTTTTATTTTTTCACTAAATTTACTACGATTCATAATGCACCCACTTATTCTGTAATTTCATCTGAATTAATGTAAGAACAAAGATAATCACAAACAGCAGCCAGGAGTACGCTGAGGCATAGCCCATTTTAAAATACTTAAAACCATAGGTATAAATTCTCTCTACCATAACCTGTGTTGCCCCATTTGGTCCACCTTCGGTCATAATCTGCACCTGTGGAAACAACTGAAACGCATTAATTAATGCCATAATAATACAGAAAAACATGGATGGACTAAGCAATGGTAAGGTAATAGAAAAAAATTGTTTCATTTTTCCGGCACCATCTACAGTTGCTGCTTCATAATATCCGGTATCAATCGCTTTTAATCCAGATAAAAGAAATAAACCGTAAAAGCCCATATCCTTCCACACAGAAGCAAGTACTATTGCCGGCATAGCCCATATTTTATCTGTCAGCCATCCCGGTCCGGATATTCCGATATATCCCAGCAATTGATTCAAGATTCCATACTGGGGACTTAACACCCATTTCCAGATCAGACTGGCTGCCACCCAGGAAGTCAGCACCGGTATATAATACATTACCCGGAAAACGGTGATTCCTTTCATATTTTTGTTCAGTATCGAGGCAATCAGCAAAGACATCACCAGCACTAGGGGAATATACAACACAATGTAGTAACAGGTATGTCCCAATACCTTCCAAAACTCCGATGTACCAAGAATCTGCTTATAATTATCGAGAAAGATAAAATTCTCTGCTAATGTCTGATAAGACAATTTATCCAGACCATTCCAGTTCGTAAAGCTGATTGCTATTGAAATGATTATTGGAAGCAGACTAAAAACAATCATTCCAAGAAAGCTTGGAAGCATAAATGGGATTGCATTCTTTAAAGCTCTTTTCCGTTTCTTTGTATTCATGCTCTTTCCTATCATATGAGGAGTTCTGCCGCATTGGTAAGCCCTCTGCGGCAGATTCCCTGTCTTTAAGTTACTATCTACTGTAATTTAATTTGTGTGGTACATTCTTCCTGTGCCTGATCCAGTGCTTCCTGAACGGTAATTTCTCCAGTTGCGGCAAGGCTTAACTTATCTGTAATAATATCAGACATTAAAGAATAATCTTCAATAATCGGCGCAACTGTAAGATAATTTAAGGAATCAAATACAGCCTGTCGATTTTCCGGAGGTGTCAGCTTCAGATATCCGGAAAGCACTTCTTCGTTATTAATAGCAGGGAGATCCCATCCGGCTTCAATTCTCATCTGGGCAGCCGTGTCACTGGATGCAAGCCAGTTAATCCAGGTTGCTGCGGCTTCCTTCTTGTCACTGTCTGCATTTACAACAAGCGCATTACTAAAGAAATGAGTGGCTTTCTGTGTTCCACCGGGTTCTACACAAATATCCCAGTTAAAATTACATGCATCTGCAAAAGTATTAAATGCCCAGATACCAGTCGGAATCATACCAAGTCTTCCGCTTTCGAACAGGTCCCAGTCACCCATTCCACCCATCTGTGCCTCTGTGGGCTGGACATTGGTATCTGTTACTTTACTGATCATCATGGTTGCTGCCTTTAAATTTTCTTCAGAATTAATGGTAAATTCTGTTTTATCTGCATTTAAAACACTACCACCATACTGTGCTGCGACCTTGAAAAACTCATTGAACGTAATTGGCTGATAAATGCCATAGATATCATCACCAAGTGCACTGATTTTATCGCAGGCTTCCATAGCATCATCCCATGTCCAATCATTGGTAGGATAAGAAACTCCTGCCTGATCAAATAAATCCTTGTTATAAATTAATACTACATTAGAAAAATTTCCGGGTACTCCATACTGTTTGCCATTTACTGCAAAAGCATTCAATGCCGTTTCATTATAACCACTTACATCAATTCCTGTCAGTTCCGCCAGCACACCCTTATTGGCATATGCTGCAAAATTTTCAATATTCAGTTCATAACAGTCCGGTGCTGTACCACCAGCTACTCTTGTCTGCATCTGGGTAAAATAATCATCATATCCTATAGTCTCAATATTCACTGTAATATTAGGATATTCCTCATGAAACGCCTCATACATTTTCTGAAGTGTTTCCTCGTTACCGCCCGAAGCATTAAAGTTGGCATAAGTAATTTCTACATCCTCTTCCGGTGCCTCAGTGCTTGTAAGATCAACAGTTTCCTGTGTGTCTGTCTCTTCTGCCTGTGTGTTTTCCGTAGTCTGACTCTGTGATGTATTATTGTTTGCTGTGTTTCCGCAGCCTGCCAACATAGAAACTGCCAATACTCCGGTCAATAAAAGTGATATTAATTTTCTTTTCATAACTGTATCCTCTCTTTTTTTAATTTTAAACGGTTAACCTCGTATATTTTTACTGTATGAATTATAAAATATATTCTCCAGATCATCCCCTTTCCTGCAATATCATACTATTTTCCGTAGTGGAAAATTTTGATTTCTCCATCCTGCTTCATCGGAATAGCTGCTCCCGATTTCACATATACCGGCATTCTGGATTCTTCATCTGAAATATACCATTGTTTTCCTTCATAACACTTATTTGTAAAAAAATCATACCATTGCCCCTCTGGTAAATATACCTTTCTGGTTGTTATATTCTCTTCCATAAATGGAGCAATTAACAGTTCATCACCAAACAGATATTCATCTTCCAGATCAATCACATTTTGATCGGTCTGAAAATCATAAATTAAGGGGCGCATCATAGGTCGGCTTTTCCGTACCGCAATCTGTGCCGAGTGGTATATATATGGCAAAAGCTTTTCCCGAAGCATATGCCAGTAACGCATTTCATCAATAAACTCCGGTTGTTTGTTCGCCATAGCAATATTCCACGGGCTTCGTTCATTGTTACCCTCACCTCCGGGCATCAGCTCTCTAAACTGACCGCCATCCGGTTCCGAATGCCATTGCATCACCGGCGTAAAGACTGCCATCTGTGTGGAACGTCGATAAAGATCTATGCTCGGAAGCGGTCCTGCAAATCCTCCAATATCAAAGCTCCAGAAAAGGATTCCGCTCATTGCACTGGAAAGGGCTGCTTTTAATGTGCTTTTCAATTCTTCATTTGTAGACTGATGATCTCCTGCCCACAAAATCGGTGTGCCGGAAGCCCCGGCATACCCTGCCCGGCTAAATAATACCTGATTTTCATTGATAAAATCACTGTATGCATTCACATAATCCTGACAATATTGATTCTTGCCATCTTCACCGGATGTTGCATCGGACAATACGGTTTCTTTGGAATAAATAAATTCTCCACCATCCGTTTTAAATCCATCTACTCCAATATCAGTCAGATAGTGCCTCTTTGCAAACCAGAATTTCTTCGTTTCCTCATTTGTAAAATCAGGAAGATAGGAACCCTCAAACCAGTTTCCATCCGGTATCTCATATGGAGTTCCATCTTTATTCATTACCGTAAGACCCTTTTCCAGTGCATACTCTTTATCAAGATTAAGCTGTTCTGAAGCTCTTCCCGGTTCCATCCCTTTAAATACCGGAATCTGCCAAAGCACCAGCTTCTTCCCTTTCTGGTGAAGCCTTTCAATCATTCCTTTTGGATCTTTCCAATATTTGCTGTTACTGAAATCAAAATCTTCATAAGAAAATCCTTCTGCAGATTTCTTCGGCCTATATTCGGCTCCATTCCAGATATAAAATGTTGCCTCATCACTCCATGCCTCCAGTACAACTACACTCGCAGGAAATTGATACTGATCCAGTTGTTCCAGTAATCTTTCTACGTCTGCCTCACAATTCCAGTGATTAGCCGATACCCAGATTCCAAATGCATATTCCGGCGGTAACTGTGGTTTCCGAAATAAATGAATATAGTCTTTCAGTATATCTCCAATTGTCCCCGTAAATATATAAACCTGTGCATCCTTTGGAATTTCACAAAGGATTGCATCCTGAAAAGAAATCCTTGTTTTCTTCTTTGTATCAATATAAATTCCAAGCCCTGTATCCGTTACAAAAAAAGGAGTGACACAATAGCTAATGTTTCCCTGATTGCAGAATTTTTCAATAACCTGTGTTTCTACCACTTTTCCCTTCTGGTTCACAGCATCAAATTTTTCTCCAAGGCCATAGACCCCTCTATAATCTGCCTGAACCATCAGCTGTGTTCCATCTTTTCGTTCCACCTGTGCCTGCAATCCATTTCCAAGGGGAATTTTCTTATGATACCCTTGTCCTTTTATAATTTCAAAAATCATTCTATCTCCAATCTTTTCCTTACGCTCTGTCTTTCGATCAATTTTACCGGAAATACTTCTTCGACTTTCTCCATTTTGGGATTTTCAATATTTTCAATTAATATTTCAACAGCTCTTTCTCCCTTTGCTGAAATAGGCTGTTTCACCGTTGTGAGTCCGGGAGTTGTAAATTTGGAAATATCCAGATCATCAAATCCGATAACAGAAATATCCTCCGGCACTTTAATTCCTTTTTCATAAAAACCTTTCATTAATCCAATTGCAAGCACATCTGCTGTCGCAACAACTGCTGTAATCTCTGCATTGGTATCTGCAAACCATTCTGCCGCATTCACACCACTCTCATAGTCTACCGTGGCTTCATAAAGATTTTCCTGATGGAATTCAAGACCGTTCTTCTGCAATGCTCTCAGAAAACCACTGTAACGTTTCTGCATAACGCCATCTTCTTTCAGATGTCCTGTTACTAATGCAATTTTCTTATGTCCCTGCTGAATTACAAATTCTGTTGCCCGGTAAGAACAATCCTCATCATCTATCCGTAACTTATGAAAATAATCATATTTACAATAACTGTCAATCAGCACAACCGGTACATCCAATGTCTTCAATTCACTGAAAAACCGATTTTGATAAGTGCCAATAATAATTACCCCGGCAAGATTTCTTTCCTGAATCAGTTGAAGATAATCTTCTGTTACATCAGTAGCAGAAATAATAACATGATATCCTCGCTGTCTTGCTGCATATTCAATACTTCCAAGCAATTCGCTGTAAAATATATTATGAAACATCAATTTACTGCCTGGTTCCGTCTGTGGTACAACGACTCCCAACAGCTTCGTATCCTTTACGGATAATCCACGTGCATTCAGATCCGGTACAAATCCCAGTTCATCAATAACTGCCTGAATCTTCTGCTTCGTTTCTTCTGATACCTTTTTCTTTCCGTTTAATACGTACGATACTGTTGCAACGGATACATTAGATGCCGCCGCAACATCCCTAATGGTTACTCTGTTCTTCATGTTTTCTCTTTTCATCGTAATTATTCAGCGCCTTCTCTGAATAGTTACTTTTCATACAATGTAACTATTCAGAACCCCATTCGTAAAACCGCTGTTTCACAGCTCAAGTTTTACTCATGTGGTTACTTCGCCATATAAAATTGCTATTCTGTATGAATGCAAGCATTCACAGAAAGCAATTTTGCATGGCTCTGAATAGTTACCATACAATAAAATATACGTTTGTTAACCGGTTAACTAAATTATATTCCTTTCACACATAATGTCAATGCAATTTATGTAAAAATATATATTTTGTGTGAACTAACCAAACATTACACTATTTTTTTAGATGTATTTCACGATAAAAAAGGAGACCTGTTACAGTCTCCTCTGTTATTATAGCATATTTTATATTCTGGTAAATTCATCATTTTAGGAACGGTTTTCCTTATCGAAACAACCCAATCAGCTTCTGCCAGAAGCTCTTCTTTTCGGTGTTTTCGGTCTGCGTCACTTCTACCTCAGGTTTTTCAATGGCTGCGGTCTTGATTACGAACTGTACGGAAGCAACCTTCTTGTTCCTGTCAGAAACAAAGGATACGGTCGGACCATCTCCACCTGAAATAGAGGAAATGGTATCATCAATTGTGGTAGAAATCTTTTCATCCATTCCATCGGTCTGTTCATAGAACTCGTTTGTACCATTGCTCAGCTCCTTCGTTCCATCGTTCAGTGTCAGAATTCCATCATAAAGCTCCTGCGTTCCCTGCTTCAGACTGTCCGAACCTTTCAGAAGTTCACCGCTTCCTTCTGCCAGGGAGTCTGTTCCGGTCACAAACTGGGAATAGGCATTCACAATTGCGGAAACTCCATCTGTATAGGCTCTGATTCCATTATCAAGGCTCTGATCGGCAGAAGCTAACTGGTCAATTCCGTTCTTCAATTCCGTCATGCTGCCGGAAAGACCGGATAAGGTATTGGCAAGCCCATTAATTGCAGAGTCAAACTGTCCATACTTGCTTTCCAGCTCAGAAAGTCCGCTTACCAGACCTGTACTGCTTTGTGATACCGCATCCAGATACTGGCTCATTCCTCCTATAGCTGCGTTATTTCCCTGAAGAAGCTGTATGGCCTGCGTCAGAGAGGCGATTTGCTGTTCCATATTAGCTACCATTGCCTGTGAGGTCTGATTGCTGTCATAATCCGGATCTGATTTTAACTGTTCCATACTGTTAGAAAGGTCGGCAATCTGATTCTGCATCACCTCGGCAGTCTGTGCATTTCCGCTCTGAAGGGCATCCAGATCCAGACTATTCTCTGCCATCACCGCCTTATAACCATCATAGGAAATTCCTGCCTGTAAGGCGGCTGCTCCTTCATAAGCGGAATGGATTCCGTTCTTGATCGCTGCGGAGCTTCCTGTAAGCTCTCCCAACTGATCTGTAGATACAGACACACCGGAAAGCCGGCTTTGTACACTCTGCAATCCTTCCAGAATCTTTCCGGATCCATCTCGTAAGATACCGGACTGATCATTCAATGTATTTAACGCCGTCTGCAAATCTGCTGCTCCTGACTTTAAATTCCGGATTCCCTCATCCAGAGCTACAACACCATCATTTAAAGAGCTTGCTCCATCCGTAAGACTGCTTCCTCCGTCCTTCAGTTCGTCTGCTCCATCCGAAACCTTAATCGCTCCATCATTCAGATCACGGGAGGCATCCATAATCTCATTTACTTTATCCATCAGTTCTTCATCATCCAGATCAATATCCAGATCCAGTCTCACGCCATTGATGCTCACCGCATCCATCTCAAAATCCGTAACGTCAGCATAAACAACCGCATCGAGTCCTTTTCCCGGAAGAACCGTATAACTGATCTGCTTGCTGGCACCGACATTCGCCAGTGTTGCCCCTTCGGCCCTGATGTTTTTACAGCTTCCTGTATCCAGACTGAGAGCTGCCTGCAATGCATAATTATCATAAAAACCTGTTTTACACTTTTTATTCTCTGTAATCTGGATATGAATCTGCAATGCTCCGGACTTTCCGGCGACTTCCGATGCCGTAAGCTTCTTTCCATCCAGTGTATACGTGAACTTAATATCCCATGGAATTTGTGCATTTTTCAGGGTACCCTGATAATACACTTTATCCTGATCCGTTGTGAAGGTCACCTGATCCTTGCTCTGATGAATATCTGCTGTGGAATTCAGCATTTTCACTTCACTGTAGCTTCCGTAATCGGTTACGGCTCCTTTTCCAAAGATGTTGACAACGTTGACACTGTCCACCTCTCCTTCTGCTGTTGTCATTACATAGACAACCTCCTCCTTTTCCTTAGCTGACGCTGCAGCCGCATAAGCAATATTTCCGGATGTCATCACCCCTCCGGCAGTCATTACCACTACCAGCATTCCTGCAATCAGACATTTCTTTTTCATGATTCTTTACTCCTCTCTTCACTCTTCTTATTCCTGACAAACGTACGATCTGTGATATATAAAAGTCCCGGTAATACAAACAACACAATGGCAAGCGAACACAGGGTTCCTTTTCCAAGGAAGTATCCAAGCTGTGAAAGCAGTCCATGTGTGGTCAGAACTCCTAATAGAAATCCCACTACCGTCATAACGCTTCCGGATGTTAATATGGACACTGTGACTGCCGACAATGTACTTGTGATGGCATCCTTTTTGTCCAGTGTCTGCCGGTACTCCCTGTATCTCTCTGTCAAAAGAATCGCGTAATCTACGGTTGCCCCAAGCTGTATGGAACTGATAATTAAATACGCAATATAGAAGATTCTCTGATCCGTGAAATACGGAATCGAGAGATTGATCCAGATTGCAGTTTCGATACACAATACCAGTACCACCGGCAGAATGATGGATTTCATGGTCAGAAGAAGCACGGCCAGAACTGCTCCAATTGCCACCAGATTTACCTTTACCATATCCTTTGTTACCGTATCCATCAGATCATAGGTGGATACGCCCTGTCCTGCAAGGTACCATTCTCCCGGATAATACTGCTGTGCAGTATCCCGGATTTTTTCAACCAGTGCAAAGGTCTCTTCACCCTCATATTCCGCATCAACAGCGAGCACCATTCTTGTATAATTCTCCGAGCAAAGTCTGGATAACGTCTCTTCGTCCAGATAGCTTTCCGGGATTTCTGCACCAACCGTATCTACATAAGAAATAATACCGGTCACCTGCGGAATTTCATGTAAGGCATCCGAGAGCTTCTTCTGGGTTGCTTTATCCTCTCTTGGCACCATAAGCACATAGGTATCACTTTTCCCGAAAATTTCTTCGATTTCTACGGTTTCCATACCCGTCTGCGTATTTTCATTAAAAATTCTGCTTGCTCCATAATTAAAGCTGTTCGCATTCGAAGCCAGATAAGATGGGACAATCACCATGACAAATATAATAACCATCGGTATCATGAGCTTTTGAACCACACCTCCAAATGTCCGGAAGGACGGAACAAAGGGCTTATGCTGCAGCTTATCCAGCCATCGGTAAGTACATAGAATCAGGCATGGCATCAGAGTAAATACTGTAACCAGACTGATTGCTATTCCCTTTGCAAGCGCAAGCCCCAGATCCGGTCCGATCTGAAACTGCATCAGACACAATGCCAGAAATCCGATTACTGTCGTCAGTCCGCTCGATAAAATCGAAGACGTGGACATAGTCAAGGCATCCACCATGGCCTCTTTCACATCCGTCTTTTCCTTCCGGCACTCCGTAAAACGGTGAATCAGGAATACCGAGTAATCCAGAGAAACGGCAAGCTGCAGAATATTTCCTGCCGCATTCGTTACAAACGAAATCTCTCCAAAGATCAGGTTCGATCCTGCATTAATGATGATCGCAACTCCAAGCCCGATCATAACAATCACCGGTTCAAACCAGGATTCCGTGGTCAGTACCAGAACCACAATGACAAAAATCACTGCGATTACGGCAATTCGTGAAATTTCTTTCACGGTACTTGTTGTGGCAGCTGCTGTGGATACTGCACTGCCGGTCATTGCATTGTCATCGCCTATGATTGCACGGATGTCATCCACTGCCGCAACGGCCTGTTCGTCATCAATCGTTACCGAAAACAATGCATTTCCATCCTTGTAGTAGGTATCCACGGTATCTTCATCCATGGTCTCCAGCGGGGATTCGATTGTTTCGGCATCGTCCAGCCAGGTTACATCCGTTACGCCATCTACTGCTTTCAGCTTTTCCTTATATTGAAGTGCCTCCGGGATTGTGACATTCTTTACAAGTACTCTTGCATTCGGCACACCACCGCCGAATTCCTCCTCCATGACATCCAGTGCAACCGTGGAAGCACTGTCTTCCGGAAGATAATCATTCATATCATAATTTACCGCCACAAGCGGCTTGCATAACACGCATACCAGAAACGCAGCAGCATAGAAAATCATAATCAGCTTTGCATGATTTACCATCCAGGTATAAAATTTTCTCATTTCCTTATTCCTTCCTTAATTGTCCATTCAGTTCATAAATGGTCTTTCCATTTTGAAGCTGCATGTGGATTTTTCCATCCTTAAGCGTTCCTATTCCTTCATACGGAATCTTTCTTGCAAATGTTTTCAGGTATCCGGCAATTTCCAGCCTCTCACCTGTACATGTTCCCTGAAAGACCGTGGTGCTTCCGAGCATCTCCAGGCTTCCTGTTACATGCTCCTTTTGTATTTCACACCTCATCGTACCTTTTCGCAGGCCAAGCGGCACGCTTAATTCTATGTCGTAGATCTGTTCCAAACCTTCTCACCTCCGTTTTCGTAACTGATTATAAAAAGCCGGAAAACAGATAACCACCGCCAGATTTTTCATTTTGTGCATATTTACACAAATACGGTATTTTAGGTATAATTACACAAATCCTTCTATTTGACGGGCAAATACAGGAAAATATAAATTGAAATTTTAGTATACAAATGTATAATAAAGACAGTAAACAGAAGGAGGTCTTTCCATGACACATGAAGAAGCTTCTCTCCAGACGAAAAAAGCACTCTGTACTTCTTTAAAGAAACTGATGAAGAAAAAGGCATTTTCTAAAATTACGATCAGTGAACTGATCAGTGACTGCAATTTAAGCCGTAAAACCTTTTATTATCATTTTGAAGATATTTATGGATTATTAAAATGGATGCTGGAGCAGGAAACCTTTGAGGTTGTAAAGCAATTTGATTTGCTGGTAGATTATAGGGATGCTTATTATTTTGTGATTGATTATGTGGAAAAGAATTCTTATTTTTTGAATTGTATTTATGATTCCGTAGGACGAGAACAATTAAAACGTTTTCTGTATCAGGATTTCATTGGTCTTACCGATAAGCTGATCCGTCAGATGGAAGCTGCAATGAATATAACAATCAGTGATCATTTTCGCAGCTTTTTGTGTCATTTTTATACGGAAGGAATTGCCGGAATGCTCATTGACCTGTTCCAGAATCCGGAAATGCAGGATAAGGAAGAAACCCTTAACTACATTTCCGTGATTCTGCATAAGTCATTACCTGCTATTCTTTCTTCTGAGAAATCCTGATTCCGCTGTGCACAAGCATTTCAGCATGGCTGAAAATTAACCATACAGCGGTCCGTAAGCCTTGCAGGCAGCCATGTCTGCAGCTTCCATATCCCTGGTTCCGAAGCTTCCCCACGCATGCGGACGGAAAATCTTCTCCTCTTCCACGTTATGCATGACAACCGGAATTCGGAGCATGGAAGCCAGTGTGATGAGGTCTGCGCCGATATGTCCATGAATAAAGGCTCCATGATTGGCACCCCAGTTCGCCATCACGCTATATACATCACGGAATGCGCCTTCGCCTGTCGTGCGTGGTACAAACCAGGTCGTCGGCCAGGTCGGATCGGTCCGGTCATCAATCTTCTTATGCACGTCCTCAGGCAGGGTAATGCTCTTGCCCTCCGCAATCTGAAGCACCGGTCCCACACCCTCTACCAGATTCACACGAACCATTGTAAGCGGCATCTCTGCATCCGTTTTGAAATGGGAAGAATATCCGCCGCCACGGAACTGGCAAAGCTCAGCCGGACACCAGTCTGTTGCATTCAGACAGGCATGGATGTCCTCCTCTGTCATCTCCCACCAGGGCTTCATCACGGCATTCCCCTGTGCATCCTTACTCTTTCCGGTAGCATCCAGACAGGTGGAGCCGGAGTTGATCAGGTGAATAAAGCCCTCCTTAGCCGAGCCCTCCGGCTTCCATCCGGTCACACGTTCCACAGCCTCCGGGCTCCAGTAGCACCGGACATCTGAAAATCCGCTTGCCTTTCCGGTGAGGAGATTTCCAAACAACATGGAAAGTCCGTTCAGGTTATCATTCTCTGTTGCGAATACATAGGGTGCTCTCTTTCCTTCCCAGTCGAAGGTAGAATTAAGGATAGCCTCTGTAAAATCTGCATTCGGCTTATAATCCGTCCACATACGCTGTCCCTGGAAGCCTGCAAACAAAGCATTTCTTCCCAAAGACTCCTCTACGAAGCCCTTATCTGCGAGCTTCTCATTACCTTCCATAATGTCCTTCACAATGAGCGTCATCTTTACAACGAATTCCCATTCTTCATCCTTCTGCTGTCTGCTGTGCGCACGGCTGTCCGGATTCGGATCATGTCCTTCCTTACAGTGGGCCTTTACCCATGCAAACGCCTCTTTGAACTTTTCTTCATCATAAATCCCCAGATCCATTCTGCGCAGGATCTCTGTCATATCCACCCATTCCGGACGCATGCCCAGATACTGGATATAAAACAGCGGATCAATAAAGGAACCCATGATTCCCATGGAAACCGCACCGATACCTACATAGGATCGGTTCTTCATCTGTCCGACTACGGCTGCACATCTTGCGAACCGCAGAATCTTTTCCTGTACATCGGAAGGGATCTCGCTCTCTTCCATATCCTGTACATCTCTTCCGTAAATGGAATAGCAGGGCAGCTTCATCTGGTTGTGTGCGGCAAGCGCAGAGGCCAGATAAACGGCTCCCGGACGCTCCGTACCGTTAAATCCCCAGATCGCCTTAATCGTAAGTGGGGAAATATCAATCGTTTCTAACGGGTAGCACCAACTCGGTGTTACACTGAGCGTTGCAACCACATTCTGTGTTTCAAAATAAGAAGCACATCTTGCGGCCTCTTCGCCTCCCGCAATGCTTCCCGGAAAAATCACAACCTTGACCGGAGTTCCGTCTGCATAAAATACATTTTCTTCCATCAGCTTTTTGGCAGCCTCTGCCATTTCACGCACCTTTCCCTCCAGTGCATCACGAATTCCCATACGTCTGGAATCTACGATGGGACGAATTCCTATTGCCGGATAACTTTTCATATCACTCTCTCCTTTATCTCTTTTATCACATATCTATTTGCAATCCGTTACAGCTTACTCTACGGTCCGCTCTGTGTCTTATCTCAACACACTTGAATAATCGGAGTTCGGACCACTGAATACATTCCTGAGGTAAGCCACCGAAGCTGCTGCATCAAGATCCAGTCTCTGTTCATCTGCGCCCTTGCTCAAGTCACGCCATACTTTAATATCACTTCCGACTCCACCACCGCTTCTTACAAACGGCTCCATAACGACATTCCTGTCATATCCGATCGCCCGGAGTGCACTGCCGATCTGATACCACGGCATTCCTCCCTTTCCCGGAAGCCGGCGGTTGTTTTCACCGACATGGAAATGTCCGAGACGGTCTCCTGCCAGTAAAATTGCTTCTACCATATCATCCTCTTCAATATTCATATGGAAGGTATCCAGCATAATCTTCACTGCCGGAACATCCACCTCTTCCACGAACTGCTTCGCTTCCGCACAGGTATTGAGCAGATATCCTTCAAAACGGTTCAAAACCTCAAGGCAGTATTCCACGCCGCATTCTCCGGCAATCTTACCGACTGTACGCACATTGGCAACACTTCTTGCCCAGTCCCCCGCTTTATCAATCGGTCTGGAATAATCCACCGGCCAGTAAGAATAAATACCGCCGCCAATCGTATGGATATCGAGAATTTCCAGCTTCTTCAGAATATCAGTATAAAATGCAATCGCATTCTTAACTACCTCCGGATCACTACTGCCAAGGTTCTCTTTCGCATTCGGTCCATATCCGGCTGTCAGCGTAACTCCTGCATTCTCTGCCATCTTCTTCATCTCAAGCAGCTCATCCTTGCTGATATTTTTGAGCATCGCACAGGAGATTTCCAGAATGTCAAAGCCCAGATCCTTTACCTTGGAAATGTATTTCTTCTGGTCAACATTCCACTCCTTTTCCCAATATGCAAAATAAATTCCATATTTCATTTTATTCATTTTCCTTTCTTGCATCTATTTTTCACTGTTCCATTATTACACGGTCCGATACCTGCATCTCTCTGAATCGGGATTCCTATACCAGCCTGAGCATCTGGAAAATCTCAACCTTCGGCATATAAATCCGTAACGTATCACCAAGCACTTCTGTCTTAAGCTCTGTTTCCTCCGGCAGCAATACCGCCTTTTTATCCGGTTTCTTCACATCAATATAAATATCATGCATCGGCACTACCGGCGATTCCTCCTGCTCGTTGATGACTGCAAAATAATCACTGCCGTCCTTTTCCCATCCAATCACTTCGACAAACTTCGGCGCATTGGAGGTATAAACCATCTCTCCGATAAGAGATTGAATCATTCTCGTAAAGACCTGGCGGCTCATGTACGGACGCGACATTTCGATCGGAGCAGCCGACCAGAGAAGCTTACCCCTGCCGGTGTCCTTACAGATTACGCAGGGTTCATCGGTATAGATTCCGGGCGGATTTGAATGGATTGCCGCAAAGTCTTCTGTATCCGTCAATGTATAAGGCAGCACTCTGGTTGCCAGCACGGTCACTCCTTCCGGATCTGTAATCTCCGCAGTCATCTGCGCCATGGGAACAGTGAGTGGAGTAAGACTTCCAAAGCCTTCGAAAATGGCCATTCCTTCCTCCGTCGGACGCATGTAAGTAAACTGATGCTCTGTCCTTCCGGTTACTTCAATGCCAAGCATCTTCTGCAGTCTCGGATGTCCCACCGGGCCGCTGATATACAGATTGCCGCCACGGTTCACATAGGCTTCAAGCTTATCCATTTCTTCATCACGGATCGCTGCCACATGAGACAGAATCATTACATCGGCTTTCTCTGCATCGATGTTCTTTGTTCCGATGACTTCAAACGGAATATTATTTTCACGCATGATCGATGCTGCTGCCACCGGGCCATCCAGATAAAGATCCGGATGAATCTTCTTCTGCATCATATCCTCACAATTTTCATTCGGGTTATATTTCGCATGCGTTGCAAACCAGATCGCTGCATTGTGATGGAAATTACCGGACACATATTTCTCATACGGGCTGGTTTTTGCATAAATCCGCTTCATCAGTCCGTGATACACCTCCGGAACAATCGAGCCATCCGGATTGATCGCATCCACAAGCAGGAATGCACCGTTATGTACCAGTGCCGTGATGACATGAAGCATCAGCTCTTCTTCTGTCTTCGTGGTGGTATGATAAGCAAGCTCCGGATCACATCTTGATGTATGATATACGAACGGAAGATTCGGAGATACATTTTTGTAATACTTATTAATAAAGGTCTGCTGCAAAAATCCGCCGTAATAATCACCACCGCAATAATCAATGGCTTCCGTCAGCAGTTCACTGCTGCCATCCACCCAGCCTCCGGTAATTCTGGAAAACTGATGCTCAATCGTTACGTTCGGCTTTACGGCTTTCACACAGGCAGTTGCGAAATTCGCATACTCTGCCATCCACAGGTCCCTGCGGTATACGAAGTCCAGCCAGTCCGGATTCTTCCAGTCCATTTTACGCGGGAGTTCCTTACCGGTCTCCTTCTTATAGCGTTCCCGGCAGCTCGCACAGTAGCACACCTCCGGGAAAAAGGTCATATCAAGGAACATTCCCTCAAAATCATACATGGTGTTCATTTCGGTAAGACACGCCTTCACATATTCCCGGTACTCCGGATTGTTCGGGCAGACAATTCCATAGCGTCCGCTCTTGAAATCTTCCCCATGGCGATACTCGCGCATCATCTTTCCTTCTGCCGTGACCAGTCTCCAGGACGGATGCTCTTCATATGCCCAGTTATCAAAAATCTGCGTAAAGTAAGCAATCACGGCAATGCCGTTTTCATGACAGGTTTTCACCATATCACCAAAGAAATCATACCCCTTAAGCCCCCGGTGCATCCGTCCGACCTTGGTCGGATAGTAGCACAGTCCGGTATGCGGCTTTCCCTTTACCATTGCAGCCTGAACGCCTGCATCCTTCAGGGCTTCCACATACTCCTTCACATTGATTTTGGAAAGAAACTCCGGATTCCAGTCATCAATATGCATGTCCATTAAATTTCGTCTGTAGTTTCCTTTAATCCACATATTCTGCCCTCCCAATGAGCGGTTTTAATATTATTCAGCATCCGATTGATTTCGTTGCACTTCTGCTCTGAATAATTCTATTTTATTCCACTTACCGTTTGAAAACAAGATAAAAATAAGGGTTAGACCCCAATTAGGACAATTAGGATCTAACCCTGTTAATTAACCCTACAGCTTAACGAAATGATCTGAGATTCAAAAGGTATTTTGCCCCTCATTTATGATTATTTTCATGCAGTGATATCCAGTGCATGCCAGTACTCATCATTTCCGGATCCGCAGGTTACCGTAATCTTTTTACCGGTAATCAGAATCTTACAATTATTGACACTTCTTAATGCATCCAGCTTTAATTCCATGGTGCCGCCACTGGTATCCAGATAGATTACCTTCTCCGTGGATCTGCTGGAAACTGTTCCGGTTACGGTGATCGTGGATGAAGTATTCACCGATGCAGAGCTGCTGCCCCGTTCTCCTGTCAAAGTAGATGCATGCCAGTAACCGTCATTTCCGTTGTATCCTCCAACGGTCATCTTATTTCCTGCAACTGCTATCAGTCCGTTGATGGTATTGGCGTTGCTGTCAATCTTAAACTCCATCGTTCCGCCATTCGTATCAAGATACAGCACACTCTCTGTAGTTTTACTGTTGATCGTTCCGGTAAAGGTAGTGGTCACTGTACCTGTGGTATTGCTGTTATTCCCACCGGTCGTCGTTCCTTCCGCAACACGGTTTGCATGAAGGTATGCATCACTTCCACGGTAAAACCATACCGTCAGCTTCGTTCCTGTTGTCTTCCACTTACCATTTGTGGTATCCGCATTTCCATCGATCTTAAACTCCATTGTTCCGTCCTTTGTATCAAGGTAAAGGACATCACTTGTGGTCTTGCTAGATACCGTACCATTTACATAAGTTCCTCCCGTACCGGAGCTGCTGCTTTGCGTACCGGATGCATCCGCAATAGATATCGCATGCATATAAGCATCGGAACCACGCGCACAGGTAATGTTATATTTTCTGTTAGCAACCAGTACCGAGCAGCCGTTGATATTGGTCGTCTGATCATACTTAATCTGCATCTCGCCCTGTGCTGTATCCACATAAAGGACATCGCCATTCGTCTTATCACTGATCGTTCCGGTTACCGTAGAGGTCTTGGAAGTATCCACCGTAACTCCAACTGCTGCACCGTTATAGGTAATCTTGGTCGCATGCCAGTAACCGTCTGAACCATGGGAGATTGCCACGGAAAGCTTCGTTTCCGGCAAAAGAATTCTCGCCTCACTGACATCGGTACTGCTGTCAATCTTAATCTCCATCTTGCCATCCTTCGTAGATAACATTAAAAGCTCTGCTGTCGTTCCTGATGCAACCGTTCCCTGCACAGTGGCAGTCTCTGCTGCGCATACCTCCGTCTGTAAAAGTGGTGTCAGTATCATTGCTGCTGCCAGACATGCTGCCAGACAGATTTTCCATCCTGTCCATTTCTTCATGGTGAATCCCCTCCTATGGTCTGTCATATCATCAACCCTGTTCTAGTTGGTTTTCATAACTTTTCCTTTATGTAAACCATCGTACAACAGAATTTTCAAAAAAGCAACTGTTTTCCATACTATTCTGCTACTCTACAGCCTTCAGGGATTCCGTCATACTGATGGAATCCAGTTTGCCTCTCATGAGCACATTGATTCCATAAGTAAAGAGAATGGTCAGCGCAAAGCTGTATAAATAGCTCTGCCAGGTGATCCGCACATCGAAGGTAATCAGATCAATCACAATCTTACTCATAATAAAGGAATGCAGCCATTTGCCCATAAGCAGTCCGACAGCAGCTCCCATAACAGCCATTACAATATTCTCCCGGAACACATAGGAACGATACTCCTTTTTCTGGAAGCCCAGCACCTTAACCGTGGCAATCTCCCTCACACGCTCGGAGATGTTGATATTGGTCAGATTATATACCACCACGAAGGCCAGGGCAACTGCACAGCCAATGACAATATAAATAATGATATTCATGCTTTTCATCATATTATCCACGCGATCCAGCATATCAACCGACAGCATAACCGATACAATACCACTATCTCCGAGCAATACCGCTGACTCCTCATGAACATCCTTCTCCGGATCCATATTCAGATATATATTTTTCTTCTGAGGCAGCTTCCCTGTCATATCCTGATAGGTAGAGCTGTTGATGTAAATATAGTCATAAATGAAGTTTTCATTCAGTCCGACGATTTTAACCGTATACTTCCGTATGGATTCTGAGGAAATCGTGATGGAATCTCCCACCTTAACACCAAGTAGCTTCGCAATGCCGGCATTCATAACTGCTTCCCCGAAGCCCGGAAGAGAAAGCTTATCTCCATCCTCGGTATGCATATCATAAAAACCCTCCAGCTCCGTCTCATCATCAAATACATTAATGTACAGATTCTTCGTTTTCGCATCCGTGCTGATATCAGCATTCGTCTGGTAAAACAGAATATAATCCTCCTTTGCATAACCAAGCTTGCTTAATACATCAGACTCACTATCCGTAACTGCATTCTTCAATATCACATCTGCATCATATAAGGAAACATTATGATACTGGCTTTTCGCAATATCAGCAATGGAATCATAGATTCCAAAGCCTGCTACCAGAAGTGCCGTACAGCCTCCGATTCCAAGAACCATCATAATCAGTCTTCCTTTATAACGGAAAATATTCCTGAGCGATACCTTCCGTAAAAATTTCATCCGGTTCCAGATAAAGGGAATATGCTCAAGCAGGATTCTCTTCCCGGCCTTCGGCGCCTTAGGGCGCATCAGCGAAGCGGCCATCTGTGTCAGCTCCATTCTGCAGGCTGCCAGAGTGATGCCTACCGAGCACAGGAGTGCCACCAGAATACTGATCACCAGCAGCTTCCCGTCGAAAAGATAGTCAATCCTCCCTGCATTGTACATCATCTGATAGGCAAACCAGATTGCCTGCGGGAAAACCACTGTTCCGGATGCGTATCCGATTACGCATCCCACTAAGGCAGAAGCTCCGGAATAAAAGGCATACTTTCCCGCAATCCTTGCATTTCCGTAGCCCAATGCCTTCAGAACACCGATCTGTGTTCTCTGGTCTTCCACCATCCGGCTCATTGTTGTCATACACACCAGTGCCGCTACCAGGAAGAAGAAAATCGGGAACACATCTGCAATGGCACCTACAATTCCGGAATCGCTCTCAAAACATACATACCCGGCATTTGAAGTACGATCCAGCAGATAGGTGGTCGGCTTTTCCATATCTGCAATTTCGGCTTCACCATCCGCAATCTCGTCTTCTGCATCGGCGATCCTACTCTCAAACTCTGCAAGTCCGTCTTCATATTCTGCCAGTCCATCCTCGTACTGACACCTGGCATCCTCAAGTGCCTTCGTCAGCGTGTCAAGCTGGCTTTCACAGCTCTGCTTTTGTGTCAGGGCATACTGATAAGCCGTCTGATCCACTGCTTCCGGATATACCGCCATAGCTTCCTCCATAGCAGCAATCTGCGATTCGAGTTCCTCCAAACCGGCCTGGAGCTGTGTTTTCATGTCGGAATATTCATCAATGCTTTTCTTTGCTTCATCCAGGGAAGCCTTCGCATCATTAAGCTCCTGCTGCCCCTTTTCCTTTTCTTCCTCTAAGGAAGTTCTGGCATCATCAAGCTCCTCCTGTGCTTCTTCCACAATCCGGTCGTACCGGTTCTGTGCAGCCTTGTCCACGATTTCCTGCATACGGTCTTCTGTGGAATTGATCAGATCCTTATACTCATCCGAATACAATGGCAGGTCACTGTCCAGCTTGATATAGCAGTCCGTATCATATTCGCAGTCAAAGCCTCCTTTATTAATGTAGGCAAAGCCGTTCAGCACACCATTTCCCAGCGTCGTATTTCCTCTCTCATACTGTACATAAAGAGGGGATTTACAGGTTCCCACTATCGTATACTCCCTGTAGACAAAGTGTTCACGATCCTCACTGTCATTGGTATCCAGTATCGTAACGGTTCTGCCAATAGAATCCTCAGAATAGGTATAGGAATCCACAACGCATTCATCATCCGCTTCCGGCAGCCTTCCGGCCACCAGCTCTATCGTATTCACGCTTTCCGGAATACTTAAGAACTTCACGTTATCCGTGTTATCTCCTACCTCTGCAATAATATCAAACGACACCGTTCCTTCCACCGCCCTCGCCTCCGGCAGCTGTTCCCTGATGTAATCGATGTCCTCCTCCTCAAAGCCCAGCGTGGAAATCATCCGGAAATCGTAAAACGCCCTGTTCGTAAGATATTTGAGCATGGATGCTCTCATGGCAGAATCTGTTACCTTAAGACCTGCAAAAAAACCTACTCCCAGGGTGATAATTGCCATAATGGCAATGAACCGTCCCATGGAGGATTTAATTTCTCGAAATGTTGAAAGCCAGATTTTACTCTTCATAATTTTACCAGTCAATTTCTTCTACGTCTGTCGGAGTCTTATTTATCTTCATGTCAACCACCGTCCCTGACCGGACAGAAATGACACGATCTGCCATAGCAGTCAGAGCCTGATTATGGGTGATGACTACAACCGTCTTGTGATTGTTCCTGCAGGTATCCTGCAGCAGCTTAAGAACTGCTCTCCCTGTTACGAAATCCAGTGCGCCCGTCGGTTCATCACACAGCAGCAGCTTGGGATTCTTGGCAAGGGCACGGGCAATCGCCACACGCTGCTGCTCTCCTCCGGATAATTGTGCCGGGAAATGATTCATCCGGTCCTTCAGTCCAACCTCCGTCAGAATCTGCTCAGCCGGAATCGGATCCCTGCAGATCTGTGCAGCCAGCTCTACATTTTCCCTGGCTGTCAGATTTCCTACCAGATTATAGAACTGGAATACGAAGCCTACATCATATCTGCGGAAGTTGGTGAGTTCTCTTCCGGAATATCCGGAAATATCCTTTCCGTCAAACAGCACATGTCCGGAGGACAGCGTGTCCATTCCGCCCAGAATATTCAATATGGTTGTCTTACCTGCACCGGACGCTCCTACAATAATACAGAATTCACCTTCCTCGATCTGAAAGTTCACATCACGTAATGCCTCAATTTTGACCTCCCCGGTCTGATAGACCTTACTGACATCATGAAATTCTACCAAGCTCATGTTCTGCTCCTTCTTTCATCTCTGAATAGTTACAGGTATTTTAACAGAAGTTTTCAGAATTTTAAAGTAGGAATAATGACCCTGATTATCTCTGTAACAGTTAGAAGCCCTGGTAAAAATTCTGAAGCACATAAAAGGCCTGCTTGCGGTATTTCTTATCCGCGGAAAGAAGTCCCTTCGTGTTGTAATATTTCTGATTCACCGATGTTCTTCTTGGGCAGCGGAAATCGTACAGAATCCACGGTGTCATTCCCTTAATATAGGGAATGCTCCGGATTGTCTCAATCTGCTTTTCATAAACAAACGCCTGACACTCCTCGGTTCCCTTATCATTGATCGTGCCATGCAGTCCGGCATAGGCATCCGCTCCGAATTCCGTAACAATAACCGGCTTCTCGGGTTTACTGTTTGCAAAAAGTGCAGGCAGGGTTTTCAGATCTGCGGTATACCATCCACAGTATTCATTTAAGCCTATGATATCCAGATACTGCTCTAAGCGATCCTCAATGGCATTTTTCTTAAAATTCACAAGACAGGCTGCCGACACGGCTCTCGTAGGATCAAGCTCATGGGCACATTTGGCCAGATTTCCCATGAACTGCAGTCTTGGCTCCGTATCTTCGTTCTCATTTCCCACAGACCAGATAATCACGCTGGCACGATTATAATCGCGGTGGATCAGCTCCTTCAGCTGGTTCTCGGCATCCTGATAAGTGTCCTCAGAATCAAAATGAATATTCCAGTATACCGGAACCTCTTCCCATAAAAGAATGCCAAGTTCATCTGCAAGCTGTGCCATTCTCTCATGGTGCGGATAATGTGCCACTCTCATAAAGTTACATCCCAGTTCCTTGGCAATCCGGATATTCTCAAGCCGTTCCTCATCGGTAAGAGCCTTACCATTTGGTACACTGTCCTCATGGCAGCTGATTCCATGTAAGAAAACCGGCTTCCCATTCAAAACAATATCCATTCCCTTGACACGGATTTCCCGGAAACCGACACGGTCACGTACTTCGTCTCCTTCACAGGAAAGCTCCACATCATAAAGCTTCGGATTCTCCGGTGACCAGACCTCCGGTTCTGCCTCAAACAAAAGCTCACCCTGTCCTCCTAAAACCGGAATTTTTTTCTCAATTCCCAGTTCATGAATGGTCAGAATTGCCGTTCCTGTGATTTCTTCCGACATCCGCACATATGCACGGATTTTCTTAAAATTGCTGTCCGGCTCCAGCGTAATTTTAAACTCCTTCACATGAACCTTCGGTACACGGATCAACTCGATATCACGATAAATTCCACCATAATTAAACCAGTCCGTGTCCAGTGTCGGAACCTGATTGCTGCGTCTCGTGCTGTCCACCTGAATCAGAATCCGGTTCTCATGCTCTAACAGCTCCGTAAGATCAAAGTAGCACGGTGTGGAACCGCCACGATGCATGCCGACATATTTTTTGTTCAAAAAAACTCTGCACAGATAATTGGCTGCACCAATCTTTAAAATCATCCGTTCGTCATCCTTCTGCCTGACGTAAAGGAATTTTCTCGTAAAAATCATACTGCCGTCATACAGCTTGTATAAATCCGAAAAGGTATTGAAGCTGCAAGGAAGCGTCATCATTTCCCATTCATCAAAGGAGAAGTCTACCGGCAGGGAATTTCCTCCTTCATCATAATAATGTTCCTCATACCATTTTGCCCGGATGCAGGTATCGTACTGATCCACCGCATAATGCCAGTGTCCGTTCAGCGATTCCTTCCTGCGGAACCGGTCATAAACCATGTCCTCTGCTGTCACCAGCTTTTCAAAATATTCCTTCATGTAATCTTCCATCGTCCAGCTCTCCTTTTCCGGCTGCTGCTCACTCATATCCCGCTGCAGCGGCCCTTTTTTGTTGTAACTGCGTCTTATTCAGCATACCGTAACTGTTCTGTGCCTTCACAGACCAATACGGAATCATTACCTTATAGTTAAGTATATCGACCAAAAAGGCAAAAGAAAATACCGGCCAGACGGGAATCTCCCCCGGAAATTATAAAAGGTAGAGATCCATCACACACCGGTCGTATCAAAATCCGGAATGAAGCTCTCCTTCGCCACATCCCCCTCCTGGATAAAGGCATTGGTAATGCCAAGCTGCAATGCATAATCCACTACCTGCTCATACTCCCGTGCGGTTACCTTACGCATGAGCTGCGGCTCCTGCCGGGCGGCCTCTTCCAGTTCCTTCTGATTGCCGCTGTGCGAGATAAGCTGCACCATCGGCGTGTACTGGTTCATCAGACTAATATAGATCTTGTCCCCATAGGTTTCCCACAAATACTGCAGAACGGCTTTCGCATTTTTCTTATGTCCAGGCAGCAGTAAATGCCGGACAATCACCCCTTTTTGCATCATTCTCTCTTCATTAAAAAGAGGTTCGCCCGTTATTTTCACCATCTGTTCCAGTGCACGCTTCGCGACCTCAGGATAGTCCTCTGCATGAGAAAGCCTCCCTGCTAATTTCCCGTCCATATACTTGAAATCCGTAAGAAAAATGTCCACCAGATCCTCCAATGCTGCAATTACATCGGCCTTTTCATATCCGCTTCCATTATACACAACCGGAATGCGAAGCCCCTGCTCCTTGGCCTTGAGAAGTGCCCATACAATATCCGGCAGATCATGATCCGGTGTCACCAGATTGATATTGGCTGCCCCCTGTTCCTGCAGCTCCAGAAATATTTCTGCCAGTCGCTCTCTGCTGATCTCCTTTCCTCTCATACCGGCTGCAATATCAAAGTTCTGACAATAGACGCATCTTAGGTTACATCCGGAAAAGAATACGGCTCCCGAACCGTTTTTCCCGGAAATGCACGGTTCTTCCCACATATGCAAGGCCGCTCTTGCCACCCGCAGTGTCCCGTCCATCTGACAAAACCCAGCCTGTCCTTCCTCCCGGTTCACCCCGCACTCTCTCGGACAAAGCCTGCATTTTTCATAAGCTTTTTCAAACATATCCTATTCCTTATTTTCATCATTCACATCTGACTATATGCTGTATTTACCATATTCCGTAAGCTATTCAGAACTACATTCGCAAAACCGCTGTTTCACAGCTTATGTTTTGCTCATGTAGTTACTTCGCCATATAAAATCTGTCAAATATGCTCCGAAATGCAAGCATTTCAATCATATTTATCAGATTTTGCATGGCTCTGAATAGTTACCATATTCCTTTATATACTGTGCAAAAAAAGGTAATGCAAATGAAATATATCCTTGTCTTGAATTCAATATACCTCTTTTAACCAGGCGATCCCTATACATAGAATAACTTCCTGCTTTATCTCCCATAAGCTTTAGAACCTCTTCTCGTTTATACTCTTCTTTTTCAACCAGAAGTTCTGCGAGAAATCGATCCATTGCCGTCATTTCTTCCCATATTTTTTCATAAGAATAAGCATAAAGTTCTGTCTTCAGTCTGAGTATTATATCATCCAATGTTTCATCATCACATTTCTTAAAATATAACACTCCCAATTCCTGAAAAGCATATGCATAACCCCGGGTAATAATTGCCATTTCGCGGGCCTCATCAATGGTTATATTAAGCTTATTCCTATATACTTCTGTCATTCTTATCCTATTTAAAGGCTCTGTTTTAATTGTTGTCGCTCTTCTAAAAAATGTCAGATTTTTCACATTGCAAAGTTCCTGTATGTTCTCATATAACCCCGTACATACAAAATACACTGGATATCCAGCTCTGAGCCATTTTCCATATTCAGATGCAAATTTAATCATTTCTTCTGATTTTGATACTTCATCAATCCCAATCAAAATCTTCTTTCCTTTTTTCTGAACCGCTTGTACCATCAGTTCAATTTCTACTCCGATATCAAAAAAAGCATCATTTGTCGCTTTTGTATATCCAAAACCTCCACCTGATCCCAACACGGTTGCAGAAATATTCACTCCCGTGGTTTTATCTACGGAACCATAGCCTTCCTTTACAAGCATTGCTGCTATCTGTCCCAGTATATCTCTGGTTGGATTTACATCAAAGACAAGCCAGTCACTATATTTACTTTGACTGCTTTTCAATTCCTCCTCTACTTTCGCCAGAATAACCGTTTTTCCAGATCCTCTGACTCCAGTTATCTTGTAAACAGACTCTGATGGATTATCATATGAAAAATTCTCTAATATCTCATCAATCATATTGGTATGGATATATGTGGATTCCGGAGTTTTACTAAATGTAGTTGTAAATGGATTCTGCATGTGATTACCTCATTTATAATTTTTTATACTTTTTCTATCTCTTTATACATTTTTATACTTTTTCTTTTATTTTATACTTTTTTATACTTTTTTCAAGTAGCTTTCCAAAGAATATTTTTTCTACTTTCTAACATACTAGCTGATATGCACAGCAACTAAAAAATGCAACATTTTGTAATCAAATGTTGCATCCTGAACCATGCAAAAAGAAAATTTCAAATAGCCGTGGGAGCTTGCTCACATTAGGCTATTTGAAATTCTCTTTTTATAGGGCGAAGCCCTCAATGAAATAAGTTGCTTGCAACTTATGAATTGGCATGGTTCTGATACTTCCTGCAAAAAGCAATTCCGAATAGCCGTGGGAGCTTGCTCACATTAGGCTATTTGAAATTCTCTTTTTATAGGGCGAAGCCCTCAATGAAATAAGTTGCTTGCAACTTATGAATTGGCATGGTTCTGATACTTCCTGCAAAAAGCAATTCCGAATAGCCGTGGGAGCTTGCTCACATTAGGCTATTTGAAATTCTCTTTTTATAGGGCGAAGCCCTCAATGAAATAAGTTGCTTGCAACTTATGAATTGGCATGGTTCTGATACTTCCTGCAAAAAGCAATTCCGAATAGCCGTGGGAGCTTGCTCACATTAGGCTATTTGAAATTCTCTTTTTATAGGGCGAAGCCCTCAATGAAATAAGTTGCTTGCAACTTATGAATTGGCATGGTTCTGATACTTCCTGCAAAAAGCAATTCCGAATAGCCGTGGGAGCTTGCTCACATTAGGCTATTTGAAATTCTCTTTTTATAGGGCGAAGCCCTCAATGAAATAAGTTGCCGGCTAATAGGAATCGTTTTGTTATAAGGAAATATCCGGCAACTTATGAATTGACATGGTTCAGGATATTTAGGGAATATAGGAAAATTGACGTATAATGGATCATGGAAAGAACAGGAGAAGGGAGTTTATATGAGCACAACACAGCCTATCAGGTCAACGGTACAACTGAAGCAATTTAAAAAGTATTACTTGGAAATTTTTCCGGAGGAACGGAATTATGCCCTGATTATCCTGGGACTGAATACGGCATTGCGTATTTCGGACATCCTGCAGCTGCATGTATCGGATGTCTGGGATTGTGGCAAAAATAAATTCAGGAAGCATATTGAAGTAATGGAGAGCAAGACCGGGAAACAGACATCCATTTATATAAATAAAGAAGTGCAGCATGCACTGGAACAGTGTTCACTGAAACGGAAACATGCAAATGAGTTCCTTTTTGCAAGCCGTAAGTATAAAGATATGCCTTTAAGCAGATATCAGGCTTATCGTATTATCAAACAGGCGGCCGTATATGCCGGAATGCCGGAGCATATCAGTTGTCATTCCCTGCGGAAAACATTCGGCTATCATGCGTGGAAACAGAGCGTACCTCCGGCAATGCTGATGGATATTTATAATCATTCCTCCTATCAGATTACCAGGCGGTATCTTGGGATTGATCAGGACGATAAAGATCAGGTATTTGAGAAAATTAAGTTGTAGTATGTGAAAATGTAAGAAATCCGGATATTGGTTGCTATTAGAAAAATGGAAAAAATGTTAAAAAATTTTGAGATGTGCCCTAAAGTTATTTCGTGGTTTGCCGATATTATTAGTGAACGTTAAAATGCAACATTTGATTACAAAATGTTGCATTTTTTAGTTGCTGTGCATATCAGCTA
>CAVJLN010000030.1:0-31817 GCA_963650485.1 Bacteroidaceae bacterium | reverse complement strand
GCTACGCTGAGGATTTTTGTCCTGTGCTATCGGGAAAATAGACGTGTGATATGGTGTAGTTAATTTAAAAACGTTACACTAACCTGTAACATGTTTTCTTCCTCACAGGTATTAATTTAACAGAAGGTATGTCCCATAAATGTCTCTCTGGTTTCAGGCAGCCGTACTATAGCGGATAATAATCATTTCAAGCCCGATGTTATCGCTGATTTTTCCTGTTTTAATGGCTTCCTCCGTAGAAACACACTCTTCCAGCGCCTGCCGGATCATGCTTTTACTGAAATGGGAGGCCTGCGTCACATATTTTCCGGCAATGAAGCCCGGAAGTCCGATTTTCTCCCCGATTGCTTTGTTTCCGTAGCCTTTCTTTACCAGCTCCTTTACCTGCAAAAGAAGATTAAACTGTCTCGCAATCAGGAACAGAATCCGCATCGGCGGCTCCTTTAATGCAATCAGCTCATAATAAAGCTCCAGTGCCTTTTTCTGATTCTTATTGGCGATCGCCTCGACCATATCAAAAATGTGACTCGTGATTCGTTTGGTACAGATGGCTTCCACGTCCTGTTCCGTAATCACATCCTTATCAAGGCAGTAGCAGAATAGCTTCTCACATTCCTTGTGGATGTTCTCCATATCCGTTCCGGTCTTTTCCAGAAGCAGGTTCAGGGTACGTTCCGAAATATTCTTATTCTCCTTCTTGATCATCTGAAGAATCCAACGCTTCAACGTTGTCTCATCCTGCGTGGCAAACTCCACTGCGCAGCCATTCGCCTGCACAGCCTTAAACAGCTTGCTTCGTTTGTCCACCTCGGTCTCCACGAAAAGAAAATTCACACTTTCCGCCGGACTTTTCAGATACTCTGCCATCTGCTCTCCACCTGACTTAAACAATCCGCTGTTTTCAATCAGAATCAGTCTCCTGTCTGCAAAAAACGGCATCGTCTCTGCCTGATCGATCACCTCGCCCACCGTAAAGTCCTTGCCTTCATAATAACTGAAATTCATGGTATCATCACCAATCATTGCTTCCTTCAGCTTGTCCTTATACTGTTTGCGTAAGTAAGCCTCCTGCCCGTAAAGCAGATATATTTTTTTGAAATCTCCGGACTTTAAGTCCTGAATCAATCGCTGCATGTATTCTCCTGTCTGCTGGTCTTCCCATATACTTCTATTTTATTTTTAACATGACTGCACATAATTCTGCAATGCCTTTTCAACTACTGCATTCAACGTCTCGCCATTCATTTCTGAAATTCGCACAAGTTCCCTATGAAGCTTAGGCTGTATCCGTACATTGAATACTCCCTTATAAACCTTGCACGGTTCCTTTCCAACCTCTTTGCAAAATTCCAGATAATCATCCACCGCCTGATGAAACTCCTGTTCAATATTTTCCACCTGATCGCTGGAAAAATCTACATAATCATCAATTCCATTGATGACACCTCGTAATTTCCTGGCATGTGCATCATAGCGTATTAATGTGTAGTAACCCTTATACTCCAAAACATTATCTTTCATTACAATTCTCCCATTTCTTTTAATTTCTGTACCAGATCCTCTACTGCTCCTTTATCCATAATATCTGTAGGATGTGGCTTATGAAGCATAATAATTCTTCCATCCTTTTCTTTGCTTTTTCATATTTACTCATATAGTACCTTTCCATGTAACTATATGATAGTTACATTTTATTTCTTTCTCTTGTATTTGTCAATTGAATCCCTTCATTAATGAAAGCTTTCTGTCAATCTGTAATATACCCTCTCACCTTCACACGGCTCTTACCATCAACCGTCACGGTGATCGCCCCATAATCTTTCGTACAAAACCATGGAACATCTGCCTTTTCCAACCGTTCTAAGGTTTCTTCATGGGGATGTCCGTAACGATTTCCTTCCCCACAGGAAATAATGGCAAGCTTGGGATTGGCTGCTTTTAAAAATTCTTCTGAGGTTGAGTTCTTTGATCCATGGTGAGCAACCTTGAGTATGGTCAATTCTGTTTCCGCATGCTCTGTCAATTCCGATTCCTTCCAGACTTTCAGTTCCTGTGTCAGATGCTCCTCGCCGGCTCCCTGCACATCACCGGTAAGAAGCATGGAAAATTCCCGGTAAGTCACAAGCAGTACCATGGAGGTTTCATTGAGGTCTTCTGCCTGGTAGCCCTTCGACGGATGTAAACACTGGAAGAACAATTCACTATCCTGAAACTGCTGTCCTTCATGCAGGTATTGAACGGCAATTCCATTCTGCCCGGCCAGATCAACCAGTTCTTCATACCCTTCACTGCGACACTCGTCTGAAAGATCCGGAAGCACCAGATTCTCCACCCTGATTCCTTCAAGCTCCGCCTGTCCCAGTAATTCTGCAATTCCATTGCAGTGATCGCTGTCCGCATGACTGACGAATACAGCTTTGAGCTGTGATGCCCCCTTATATTTCAGAAAAGGAATCATCCGGTACTTTCCGACTTTAGAAACCGAGGAACTTCCTCCATCTGTCAGATAAGAAGTTCCATCCTCCGTCTGCAGGAAAATACAGTCTCCCTGTCCGACATCCAGAAAAGTAACCTGTAATTCCGGTCGGAAACGCCAGGTAAGTATCACTGCTCCAAGTAAAATAAGTCCCCAGCATATTCCGACCGGAATTCCATATTTTGAAATCCACTTTCCTCCATGACATGGCAGATCCTCCTGCACTATTCCCTTCCAACAGCTTCCCCGTCTGTGAATACAGTCCTTTTGATACAGCACTGCCTTGCGTTTCGTCCGTCCCCAGCCTGCAATAACGATCAGCACAGCCACATATACTGCCAGCTGCCATTTTGCAGGACAGCCCGGAGTCCAGTAGTGATGAGGCAGCTGCTCGGTAAACAATGCCAGCTTTTCGTATACCATAAGAATCCCGGTAATCAGCCATGCCGCAGGTATGCCAAGTCCTGTCCACAGGAACGCGACAAGAGTCATCACAATTCCCGCGCCCATTAAAATACTCATCATAGGAAGTACAATGAAATTTAAGAACATCGAATACACCGGGATCTGATAAAAAACTCCCAGATATATCGGAAGCGTCACCGCCATCAGGGCAATTCCTTCCAGCAGCTTTCTCCCCTTTCTGACATTGCCAAGAACCGGCAGGATCATAGAAATTCCCAGAACACACAGGAAGGAAAACTGAAAACCACTGTGAAAAAGATATAACGGCTGCTCCACGAGTACCAGAACAGCAGCAACGGCAAGTGCCGTAATGCGGTCATAGGTTCTTCCGAGAATCTGTGCCAGCATTTGAAGCAGAAACATTATGATGGCCCGGATTGCCGAAACTGCAAAGCCGGTCATCATTCCATATAAGAGAATAACAACGGAAGCCAGAACGGCACCTGGCTTTATTTTTAATCCTGCCTTTCGTAAAAGCTGATAAAGCCCCATTCCAATCATGGAAATGTGAAGCCCTGAAATAGCAAGAATATGTGCAATGCCATTTCTCTGATAAAGTCCTTTGATTTCTTCGTCTAAGATTCCTTTTTCTCCAAGCAGCATGGTCTTCATTACCGAGGCTTCCTGTTCCGGTAACAACACATCCATTTTACTGCCTGCTTTTCTTCGTAACTGATATAAACCTTCTGCTATTTTATAAAACTTGTCTGATTTTACTTGAATTTCTGCCTGATCCAGGCGAAAAGAGATTCGAAGTATCTGATAATAGAACGGGGCATTGAATTGCCCGGGATTCGTTGGTTGTTGAAAATTTTTCAGCGTTCCCTTCAGGATAACACGGCTTCCGATTTCCGGTTCCGGGACACCTTCCTCCAGGTAACACAGGATATTCTCTGTTTCTTCTATGTCAGGTGGCTTCGCTCCTGCAAAGGAAACCTGCTTCAGGTAAACAACCGTTTTGTCCTGTCCACCCTGGGTTTTCACTTCTTTCTGATAAATCCTTCCCTGCACAATAACCGTCTGCCCTTCCAGCTCCGGGCAGTTCCACGGTTCCTTCCGTGACAGGAAAGTTACAATACAAATCAAAATCACCACTACCAGACACCCCACACTTAAGGGGCGCTTTCTCATTCATTTTCTCCTTTACTCCACAATATCCAGATTCCGTTCATACGACGGCTGCAGACTAACATTATCCTTGAGATCTACTGCTCCCTCCGTATCAATGGTAATCTGTACACGGTTTACACTGGACAATTCCGCCAGTGAATTTACAATCGAATAAATCATCACATCCGAGCTGACATTATAGAACTTCGTCCAGAAGGATGCATCGAGGTTTACATAACATGTTCCATCCTTAACGGTCACGCTCTGGATCTTCGTAGACGGATTCAATACTGCATAACCGCTTTCATTCTTCTGCGGTCCTAAAAGCAGCTGCTCCACAACAAGCCGTTCCATGGAAATGTTACTGCTGTATACCACGTTTCTCGTTACGGCTCGAAGCTTTGTACCATCTTCATTTGCAAAATAAAGCAATAGCTTTGCCTTCTCATAGGTATTGATCTCGTTGCCATCATTATCAATGAACATATCGGCATTCATTACCCCGATCACATTTCCATAGGTATCCACCAGTGGCTCTTCCTTTACCTGAAAGGAAATATGTGCCACACCGTCAATCTGGGTCAGTGTACGCACAATTGCTGCCCTGACCAGTACCTCAGTTGTCACTGTCTGACGGTAATATTCTTCACTGAAATCGAGCAGAAGCTGCTCCTCGGTAATCGACTCGGAAAGCAGCTGCACATTGCCGCTTAACGGTGCCCGGTACTGCAGCTTGTCCGCAGGCACCGACAACTGCTCAAGAAGTTCCTTAAGCAACGCCTCCTGATCGGTCGTTTCCGTCCGGTAATCATGGCTCGCAATGGCAGTCTCTTCATTATTCAGACTGTAAATGTGATATAATTTCCCCGTTTCCTGATTTTTCTTTCCGCAGGCACATAACAGAATCATGAAAAATAATACTGACAAAAAAATCTTTTTCTTTCTCATACCGCTATCCTCATCCCCTATGCCAGCGATCTTGTCAGTGGAATCTTCACTGTAAAGACGCTGCCCTCGCCCTGAATACTCTCTACCTTAATTGAACCGCGCAGCAACTGTACGGCACTTTTTGTAATGGCAAGTCCAAGTCCTGTTCCACCGATTTCTCTCGAGTGGGACTTATCCACACGGTAAAAACGTTCATAAATATGCTGAATCGAGTCCTCCGGAATCCCAATGCCGGTATCTGCTACCTGTATAGTAAAAAACTGATGATCGGCATCCAGAATGACATTCACCTTACCCTGCTCCCGGTTATACTTAATGGCATTCTCAATCAGATTTGTCAAAATCAGGGACAGCTTCACCTCATCCACCTCAGCAGTAATTTCACGCTTGCTGATGAGGGTCAGCTCAATATCCGTCTTCTTGGCTATCGGACGAAGCCGCCGTAAAATCAGTTCTGTGAGTGCATTGATATCAACGGATGTAATATTTACGGATGCCGCAGACTTATCCAGCTTCACAAGGGCAAGCAGATCATTGATGATCTTATCTTCGCGTTCGATTTCTTCTGCAATATCCACCATAAATTCCCGATACAGCTCCACCGGTACATCCTCCTGTGCAATCAGGGAATCCGCCAGCACCTTCATGGACGTAATCGGTGTTTTCAGCTCGTGGGAAACATTGGCCACAAAATCCTGTCTCGTCTCATCAAGTGCATTCATTCTTTGCAGCACACTGTTAAATGCATCTACAATATGCTCTGTTTCTATATAATCCGGTACACTGATCGTTTCATTCGTGTAGCCCTCCTGCACCTCGCTGATCGCTCTCGATACCCGGTCAAAAGGCCGGATCAGGATTCTTGCCAGAATAATTGCCAGTGTCAGAATGTACAAAGCCATGATAATCTCGATAATTAATGCCTTACGGCTCAGAATGGAGAGCGTCATGGCAATACTGTCGGTCGAAACGCTAGTCAGCATCACACCGCGCACTACTTCTGTCCCCTCCGGCTGCTCGGGCGTCGCATTCTGTTCCGAAATTGTCTCCATGATCGGAATCGTGATCTCAATAAACCCGTTCACCCGGTCATAATTCGCCGTATTGGAACCCTTAAAGCACTTAATAACCTCCTCAGAAACAATCGTCTTTCCTTCGCTGAGTCCATAGGTATCCTTCACGATTTTCAGACTGCCGTTAATAATCATCACACGCCCGTTATACAGATTGGAAAGCTGCTCGAGCTCCGCATTAATTACTTCCGAAGAGCTGTCCGACAAATAGTTATAAGTAATCAGATGATCTGCAATAATCTTCAACTGGTTCTGCACATCAGAAATCCGCACCTTGACGGCACGTTCTTCATAATTGCTCAGAATGACATGATAAATAATCGTACACGGAATAATTCCCACAAGAAAAATAATGATAAACAGACGCAGCTTTAGGCTGCGTCCAAGCTTTAATTTGGGAAAAGAAAATTTTGATTTTGCTGACATTACTTCTGTTTCCTCACGAATAATAGTAGCCAACGCCCCATTTCGTATGTACATAGCGTGGATTGGATGGATTATCTTCGATTTTTTCACGCAGACGGCGGATATGAACATCCACGGTACGCACATCCCCAGGATAATCACTTCCCCAGATCAGCTTCAAGAGACTCTCTCTGCTGTAAACCTTGTTCGGATTTAAAACCAGAAGCTCTAATACATCAAACTCCTTGGCAGTCAGATTCATTTCTCTTCCTGCCACAAATGCCCTGCGATCATCACAGTAAAGCTTCAGATCTCCATCTTCAATCACCCTGGCTGTTTCCTTCTGCTTCGGGGTTGTTCTCCGCATAATGGCTTTGATTCTGGCCTTTACCTCAAGAATGTTAAACGGCTTCGTAATATAATCATCCGCACCGTATTCAAGGCCAAGGATCTTATCCATATCCTCTCCTTTGGCAGTAAGCATCACAATCGGCACACTGGAAAACTCCCGCACCTGCTGGCACACCTCAAATCCATCCTTCTTGGGAAGCATCACATCCAGAAGAATGATATCATACTCTTTATTCTGAATCATGGTAAGTGCCTCTTCGCCGTCATAGGCGCAGTCCACTTCCATTCCATCCTGTTCCAGACTGAACCGGATTCCCTTTACAATCAGTTTTTCATCATCCACTACCAAAACTTTCTTCGCCATTTCCATCTACCTCAACCGCATTCTGTCAACGCTCTATACGGTAATATATGCTTTAATTTTCTGAAACAATCCATCCTTGATTCCGTCCACATTCATCACACTCTCAATCCGTTCAAAGCTGCCATGCTCTTCCCGATAGGCAATGATGCTCTTAGCCTTGCTGCTGCCGATCCCGGGCAGGGTACATAACTGATCCTCTGATGCCGTATTCAGATTCACCAGACCGGAATTTTCCTGTTCCTCATGCCCCGACTGAACCGATCCAGATGCGGGATCGCTTACTCCTGATCCATCAGCTTGCACCATGACATTCTGCAGTCGGGAATCCAGTTCCGTAACCTCTTCACGGGTAGGTACATAAACCTTCTCCCCATCGGCCACAAAATCTGCCTGGTTTAAGTAATCGGGATCTGCCTCAGCACTTAGTCCGCCTGCACATTCAATTGCCTGATAAATACGGCTTCCCTGCGGCAGTTCATAAACACCCGGCTGTTCCACCGCTCCACAGACATGCACCATGCAGGACACCGTTGCTTCTTTTTCTTCAAGCAGCCCTGCACCATTTATATCTGCATTGATATCCGCATTTATATCTGCATCGATATCCTCTGCATTACTACCTGCATTACTACCTGCATATCCACCTGCTGCCCCGACTTCCTGATTTTCTTCCGAATTCCCGGACAGATCAGCCGGATCCTCTTCTATGATCTTCTCTGTATCTTCAAACAGTAATTCCTCCTTTTCCTTATGGCACCCGAACAATGTGCAAAGCAGAATCACCGGAATAAAGACCAGAGACCGATATTTTTTCTTCATTGTCATCCTTTCCGATTCTGGAAGGATCCCTTATAACAATTATTAATTATTGTAATAGAAATTTTCCATATTTACAAGCACTATTCCGCTTTAAAAATGATCATTCCAACGATGGCAATGATCCCTCCGATCACCTTTTTCCACTCGAACGGCTGCTTCTCCACACCAAACCAGCCGAACACTTCAATGAGATAAGCTGTGATGAGCTGTGAAATGATAATCATCATCACAGCCTTGGCAGGACCTAAGGCTTCCATGCTCTTAATGACGGTGTATGTGATAAACGCCCCGATTGCTCCGCCTAAAAGCATATATTTCGGTTCGATCTGCATCAGCTTTCCAAAAGAGCTGCGATCGGTAATGAAATATGCTGCAAGACAGACAAGCAGTGCCGTGAACTGCACAAACACATTTGCCACCCAGATACCGGTGCTTTTTGTCACCTGTGTATTAAATACTCCCTGCACGCTCATCAATGCTCCCGAAAGCAGTGCAATAAAAATTCCAATCATATGAATTCCTGCCTTTCTGTCCATCCGGACTTTATCCACAGTATCTCCACATGATTGGAATCTCATTCTTACCTTTTATTCACTTTGATTGTCTATCGCCTGCTGCCGGTAATAATCTTCATCCAGATATTCCACCTCGTCCTCTTCACTGTCTTCGGTCGTATCCTCGATGTAGGTCTCTTCGATCTGCTCACCGGTAATCTGATACTTAATCTGTTCGGAAAGCGTTTTTAACTCTTCGTTCGCATCTGCGCCATTCCAGATCTCCGCAAAAAGCGCCTCCAGCTTCAGCCAGTAATTACTCGTCTCGAGCATCTTCGGAATCGGAACGGAGGTCTCGTATTCCTTTGCAAAAACCTGTAATGCTTCATACGGATATTCCATATCCTTCTGCGCCGAAACCTTACCGGAACGGTCATAAAGAATCGTATTGTATTCACAGGTCAGGAATCTCGCAAAATCATTTGCTACTTCCTGATTCGTAGAATAGCCGTTAATAGCCACACAATTCGTTACGGAAAGAGAACTGGATTCCTCCTCTTCTTTAAAGGATGGTGTTGTCACAAATCCATATTCATAGGCAAAGATTCCATCCTGCTTCGCCTGCTCCAGGGTCGCTACGGCATCAGAGGTTGCCACGGTAAATACCACCTTCCCCTCCATGAAATCATTCAGGGTGCTTTCATAGCTGATCGCACTTGTATCAATCGAGAAGAAGTTATTCAGGTTCTGATACGCGGTCATACTCTGGATGGCATTCAGATTATAAATGTCCACCTGCTCCGTATCCCAGCCGTTCTCGCCACCCATATTGATGGCATTGCCGATGAAAAAGTAATTGTAGAAAATATCAGTAACATCCCACTTAAATACGGATTCTACCTGCTCCGGTGCATCATACATATCACCGAAGGTCTGGATATCCTCGATTGTCTTCGGAAGATATTCCTGAATCTTGGCTTCAATCTGCTCCTCTGTGAACGGAGATTCTTCCTCATCTTCTTCCTGCGAAGTTTCCGAAGCCGCATCTGTACTTCCAGCATCTGAACTATTCTGCGTTGTATCTCCGGTATCCGAACTGTTCTGCGTTGCATCTGTACTTCCAGTATCCGAACCGTTCTGTGTCGCATCTGTACTTCCGGCATCCGAACTATTCTGCGTTTCATCCGCACTTGCGGAATCTGCATTCTCCTGCGCTTCCTGCGCCGCCGCTTCTTCCTGCTCCTGCGATAGCTGTGCAATAGCAAGCTCCCTCAGATACGTCTTATTATAAAGCAGGGAACTCGTTTCAAAACAAAACGGATATCCCAGGAGTTTATCCTTATAGGTTGCCGCCGCAAGTCCCTTTCCGATAAAGGTTTCTTCCATATTTATCGTCGGTTCAATCGGTACGGCCAATCCTGCCAGATAAGCTTTTTCCAACGCATCATTACTGATCACATACAGATCCGGCACATTGGATTCCAGTGCACTCTGATTGATTGTCTCAACATAATCAAGTCCCGATTCCAGCACCGGCACAATCCGGGCATCATGCGTTTCATTATAAGCCACTGCCGCACTGCTTAAATAAGTGGTCAACGCATCATCGGTATACCAAAGATAAATACTGTCTTTGTTATGATCGGAAAACAGAGACGATTCCTCGCTCTGCTCCTTTTCCTTTACAGGCATTCCCGATTTTCCAATCGCAAAAACACCTGCCGCGGCCAGGGCAATGAGTAAAATTGCCATGAGTCGTTTCTTCATATATAAACTCCATTTCTACAGACAGCCATCCGGTATCTTTTCATACCTTCCTGGCTGCAGCTATGGCTACTGTTCACATTCAAACAGCAACCCACCATAATCCTCTTAGGGAAACGCTGATTTAATTAATATTCCTTAGGAAAGAACCTCATCCATGCTCTCTGTAAGAATACCAATCATCTGATCCACATCCTCCTTCGTAATCACAAGGGGCGGAACAAAACGGATGATATCGCTTCCTGCATTAATCAGGATCAGTCCCTTTTCCAGTGCTTTATTAATTACAGGTCCGACCGGCATCTTAAAGACAAGTCCCTGCATCATACCGATACCACGGCGTGTCTCAATGACATCATACTTATCTGCAAGCTCATTTAACTTTTCTTCCAGATAGGCACCTGTTTTCTGCACATGATCTATTATATGGTTCTCTCCGAATAAATCAAGTACCACATTAATGGCTGCTGCCGCAAGCGGATTTCCACCATAGGTCGTTCCATGATCACCGCTTGTCAAAGAATGCTGTGCCACCTTCTCAGTCATCAGGAATGCACCGACCGGCACGCCGCAGCCAAGCGCCTTGGCCGTTGTCATAATGTCAGGCTTCACCCCGTACTTCTGCCATGCATACATATATCCGCATCTGCCCATTCCACACTGGATCTCATCAAGAATCAGCAGGATATCCTTTTCCTCGCAGAGTGCCTTCACCTTCTTCATGAATTCTTCTTCTGCAGGATAAATGCCGCCTTCGCCCTGTACCGTCTCAAACAAAATCGCGCAGGTCTTGTCCGTCACCTGGCTTAACACACTTTCAAAATCATTCATTTTTGCAAAGCGGATGTTGCCGATCATGGGTTCAAAGGCTTCCCGGTATTTGGGATTACCGGTAACGGAAAGCGCGCCCATCGTTCTTCCATGGAAGGAATGCTCCATGGCGATGATTTCGTGATCGGTTGTTCCATCCTTTAAATAAGCATATTTTCTGGCTGCCTTAATGGCACCCTCAATGGATTCCGTACCGCTGTTTGTGAAGAAAACACGATCCATGCCGGATACTTCCTTCATTTTTCTTGCAGCCTCGATTGCCGGAACATTGTAATAATAATTCGAGGTATGAATCAGCTTGTCAATCTGTGCCTTCAACGCGTCGTTATATCTTGGATTATTGTAACCAAGCGCAAATACCGCAATTCCTGCACAGAAATCCAGATATTCCTTTCCATCCATATCATAAAGATGAACACCGTCACCATGATCCAACACGATCTGAAAACGATTATAAGTATGAAGCAGATCCCGTTCTGCTTCGTCAATATATTCCTTCATTGTTCCCATATTCTTAGCTCCTTGTTATTCATTCATCCGCCCGGATTTTATCAGGCTTTCCGGTTATTTACTTATCCTGTCTGCTCTTTTTCCGCTAATATGGTTGTTACATTTCATCACCGATCGGATCATCATCCGGAACGATTGCTGTTCCGATTCCACTATGGGTAAAGATTTCAAGCAGCATACTATGAGGAATTCTGCCATCGAGAATATGCACCCGGCTTACCCCGTTCTTTACTGCGGAAGTACAGTTATTCAGCTTCGGAAGCATGCCTCCTCCGATGATGCCTTCCTGAATCAGCGCATCCGCAGCAGAAACCCGGATTCTTGAAATAAAAGAATCCTTGTCATTGATGTCCTTATATAATCCCTCGATATCCGTGAGGAATACTAGCTTGTTTGCCCCGACGGCCTTTGCAATGGCACAGGCTGCATCATCCGCATTGATGTTGTAGGTATCGAAATTCTCATCATACCCGATCGGTGCAACAATCGGCAGGAAATCCTTCTCCAACATATCAAACAGAATCTTCGGATTCACTTCCGTAATGTTGCCGACAAAACCGATGTCCTGTCCCTCGGAATAACGCTTCTCTACCTTTAAGAGACCACCGTCCTTCCCACTTAAACCAACGGCATTCACCCCGAGCTCTTCCACCATATTCACAAGGCTCTTATTTACCTTATTCAAAACCATTTCGGCAATTTCCATGGTCTCTTCATCGGTCACACGGAGTCCGTTCACGAACTTAGCTTCCTTGCCAACCTTGCCTACCCAGCGGCTGATTTCCTTTCCACCGCCGTGTACGATAATCGGTTTGAAGCCAACCAGCTTTAATAACGTTACATCCTTAATGACATTCTTCTGCAGCTCCTCGTTGCTCATGGCAGATCCGCCATATTTTACAACAATGATTTTCCGGTTAAACTGCTGAATGTACGGAAGTGCCTCGATCAGAACCTCCGCTTTTTTTAAAACTTCCTGCATATCCTTATCCATGTTTCGCTCCATCCTTTACGCTTGTATCATTATTCTGAATCCAGTTCTTACGCAGCGTGGCAGCAAATATCTGCCCGTTGTATGAACTGTTGTATGAACTGTAATATTCCCACAATTCATCAGCTCCGGTAATCTGCATTAATCTTAACATAATCATAGGTCAGGTCACAGCCCCATGCAGTTGCCTCTGCTTCTCCCATCTTCATATCTGCCAGAATCTGTACTTCCTTCTGGGACAAAATATCACTGGCCTCTTCTTCACTGTAACCGGCATCCCCTCCATCTTTATAGATGAGGATCTTCCGGTCACCCGCTGCATAATACAGCTCCATATGCTCCGGATCAAACTGCGCTCCGGAATAACCAAGTGCACACAGGATTCTTCCCCAATTGGCATCATGTCCGTAAACAGCAGCCTTGGTCAGGCTGGAACAGATGACGCTTTTTGCAAGAATTCTTGCATTTTCTTTCGTATCTGCATGATATACATGACATTCCACCAGTGCCGTTGCACCCTCGCCATCTCCGGCAAGACGCTTGGCCTGTGTTTCATTTACATAATGAAGTGCTGCCTTAAATGCTTCATAATCTGCGGTTCCTTCCTGAATCGTGGGATTGCCTGCCATTCCGTTTGCAAGTACCAGCAGCGTATCATTCGTTGAAGTATCTCCATCGACCGAAATCATGTTATAAGTATCCACAACATCCTCGCGGAGCAGCTTCTGTAAAACTTCCTTTTCAATTACTGCATCCGTAGCCACATAGCCGAGCATGGTACACATATTCGGATGAATCATGCCTGAGCCCTTGCTCATTGCACCGAGTGTTACGGTCACACCACTGATTTCCACCTGTACGGCCAGTTCCTTATTCACGGTATCCGTTGTCATAATTGCCCTGGAAGCATCGGTTCCGGCTTCTAAGGAATTGTTCTTAGCTTCGGCAAGTCTACGGATTCCTGCCTTGATCCGGTCGATAGGAAGCTGTGCCCCGATGACACCTGTGGATCCGACCAGTACGGCATTTTCCGGAATACCGAGCACCTTCGAAGCTTCCTTTGCCGTCTCTTCACAAAGCTTCATGCCCTCTGCGCCGGTTCCTGCATTTGCAATTCCGGTATTCACAATCACCGCCTGTACATAAGGAGATTCCTCCACCAGCTTCCTGTCCCATTTTACAGGAGCTGCCTTTACGACATTGCTGGTAAAGGTTCCGGCAGCCACACACGGCTTTTCACTGTAAATAATTGCCATATCCTTACGGTTCTGGTATTTGATTCCTGCTTCAATGCCTGCTGCCTGAAATCCCTTTGCAGCAGTGATTCCACCTGTAATCTGTTTCATTCTATCCTCCTGCTCATCCTTGTAACTGTACTGAATGGTTGCTCACCCTTCATTATAGCGGATGATATTCTCTGTATTTAATGTAAAATCATAATAATTGAGGTCTTCCCTCTTCGTCCAGCCAATCTGCTTCCAGAACGCATTGCCGATATCGTTTCTGGTAAACGCAATGAGGGAAACCTTGCTGATGTGCTCCTTCTGCAGCTCCTGCATACAGAACACCACCATGCTCTTGCCGATGCCATGCATCCGGTAGGCCTCATCCACACAAACGTGATACAGACACCCTCTTCGTCCGTCATGCCCGCACAGAATACTTCCTACGATTTTCCCGTCGGCTACGGCTACGACACTGGTCGTCGGATTTCTTTTTAAAAAAGAAGCAACCCCTTCCCTTGAATCATCAATGCTTCTTATGGCAAAGCCCTTAATCGTCATCCACAGATCATGAACCCCCTGATAGTCCTCTATGGTCATGGTACGTACTTCAAAATTGCTATTCATCATCTTTCCCTACTGAGCCGTTCCTGAATCTTACAAATTCAGTCCCTTCTTCTCATCCACACCCATCACGATATTCATGCACTGGATGGCTGCACCCGAAGCTCCCTTTCCAAGATTATCAAACCGGGAGGATATAAGAATCCGATCCTCGTTTCCGGTCACGAAAATTTCCAGTCCATCCCAGCCGCTTCTTGCATTTCCTGCCAGGAAGCCGTTCGTCTCTTCCTCTTTGCCAAGAGGCATCACCTGAATAAACGGTTCTCCCTCATAGAATGCAGCAAGCTTTTCCTGTACTTCCTGCAGAGACGGCTTTCCATTTAATAAATCAGTGTAAAGTGGTAAGGTGACGATCATACCGCTGTAGTAATCACACACCATCGGGGAAAATAATGGCGTTCTTTGCAGTCCGGTAATCTTCGTCATTTCCTTTAAATGCTTATGCTGCTGGGAAAGTGCATACTCTCTGGGCGCATCGAACTCTGGTGCACGGTCTTCCGATTCATAAACGGCAATCGCTTTCTTGCCGGCACCGCTGTAGCCGGACATAGCAAAGGTCGCCACCGGATAATCCTTCGGTAAAATACCACTCCGGATCAGCGGATATACTAAGGAAATAAAACCGGTCGCGTAACAGCCCGGAACCGCAATCCGCTTTCCTTTGGCAATTCTTTCACGGAATTCCCCGGACAGCTCCGGGAATCCATAGGCCCATCCCTCTTCGGTACGATGTGCCGTTGATGTATCAATAATACGGACATTCTCATTTTCAATCAGACTTACCGACTCTCTGGCTGCGGCATCCGGCAGGCAAAGAAAAGTGATGTCCGATTCATTGATGAGGCGCTTACGCTCCCCGACATCCTTTCTTAATTCTGATGCAATCGGAAGAAGCTCCACATCATCTCTTCCTGCAAAACGTTCATGGATCCGTAATCCTGTCGTTCCTTCGCTTCCGTCGATAAAAATTTTCGTCTTCATAACAAAATGATTATCCTTTCCTTATTACTATTGAGTTTTCGTCTTTAACTATTCAGAACCATCTTATACCAAGATTGGAAATGTCGCAACTGAATAGTTACGTTAATATAATCCGCTGAATAATTACGTTAATATAATCTGCTTTATTGTCAGCATGTATAACAATACAACTTTTATGCATATTATTCAAGTCTTTTTCCAGCTTTTCTGCAAATCAATTTATATTTTTCGGTGTTTTATGCAAAAATATGCAAAAATAAGTGTTGCAATTTCACAGGAGATGTTGTATATTAGCAGAAGCGGAATCGAACAATTTAAATTTTAATAAAACATGGAGGTATTTCAATATGAAAGAAAAAGTAATTCTCGCATACTCCGGTGGTCTTGATACTACCGCAATTATTCCTTGGTTAAAAGAGAACTTCGACTATGAAGTTGTCTGCGTATGTATCGACTGCGGACAGGAAGAAGAACTCGACGGACTTGAAGAAAGAGCAAAATACTGTGGAGCTGAGAAGTTATACATTCTCGATGTAATCGATGAATTCTGTGATGACTATGTTGTTCCCTGTGTACAGGCTCATGCCGTTTATGAGAATAAATATTTACTTGGAACCTCTATGGCAAGACCTCTGATTGCCAAGAAGTTAGTTGAAATTGCACGTAAGGAAGGCGCTGTTGCCATCTGCCACGGTGCTACCGGTAAGGGAAATGACCAGATCCGCTTCGAGCTTGGTATTAAGGCATTTGCTCCGGATCTTAAGATCATCGCAGCATGGAGAAACGATAAGTGGACGCTTGATTCCCGTGAATCCGAAATTGAATACTGCAAGCAGCACGGCATTGATCTTCCGTTCTCCGCAGATTCCAGCTACAGCCGTGATCGTAACCTATGGCACATCAGCCATGAAGGCTTAGAGCTTGAGGATCCTGCTAACGAGCCGAACTATGATCATCTGTTGGTTCTTGGTGTTACTCCGGAAAAGGCTCCGGAAGAAGGCGAATATGTTACCATGACCTTTGAAAAGGGTGTTCCGAAGTCTGTAAACGGCAAGGAAATGAAGGTTTCCGATATCATCCGTGAACTGAACCGTTTAGGCGGCAAGCATGGTATCGGTATCGTTGATATCGTAGAGAACCGTGTTGTCGGCATGAAGTCCC
Source organism: Bacteroidaceae bacterium (assembly GCA_963650485.1). Lineage (GTDB taxonomy): Bacteria > Bacillota > Clostridia > Lachnospirales > Lachnospiraceae > Suilimivivens. Next base: position 15,227 of record CAVJLN010000030.1, on the reverse strand, counting down.
GTGGCGTTTATGAAACTCCCGGTGGAACCATTCTTTACGAAGCACATCAGCAGTTAGAGGAATTAATTCTTGACCGTGATACCTATGCCGTTAAGAAGGATATGGGCAACAAAATGGCTCAGATCGTATACGAAGGAAAATGGTTCACTCCGTTACGTGAAGCCGTACAGGCTTTCATTGAATCCACCCAGAAGTACGTAACCGGTGAAGTAAAGTTCAAGCTTTACAAAGGAAACATCATCAAGGCCGGAACAACTTCTCCGTACTCTCTCTACAATGAGAGCATTGCATCCTTTACAACAGGTGATCTTTATGACCATCATGATGCAGAAGGCTTCATCAACCTCTTTGGTCTTTCTACCAAGGTACGTGCTATGAAGATGCAGGAGCTGGGCGAACTGAAATAAGTTTCTGTTCCTGACAAAGATTGTATCAAAGACCGTCATACGGAAATTGCAGATAGACAATTTCTGTATGGCGGTTTATTCTATAAATGAGAACTATCTGTCAGAAAGGACAACACTATGATTCATGTAACCACTCTTCTCATCATCTATCTTGCCGCCGTCAACATCATCGGATTTGCGATGATGGGAATTGATAAATACCGTGCCCGGAAAAGAGCCTTCCGGATTCCGGAGGCGACGCTGTTTACCATTGCCCTGATCGGCGGAAGCATTGGCTCGATCCTTGGAATGTATACCTTTCACCACAAAACCAGACACCGCAGCTTCACTTTTGGTATGCCTGCCATCTTGATCTTGCAGGTTATTCTGGTTATACTGATTGTATCAGCACCGTTTCATCTGGTAACCTTATAACAGGGAGGGAAACTTATGCACATAGCTATTTGTGATGACAATATTGCAGACCGTAAGCAACTGGAACGATTACTCGACCGGGAATCCGACCGGCGGAAAGCCACTTCGGGCGTGTTCTTCTGTGACTCCTACGGAAACAGCGAGCACTTAAGCCGTAATCCCATGCCTTACGAGCTTTTCTTTCTCGATATGACAAGTGAGGAGCCGGACGGGCTTTCCTTTGCCATCGAGCTGCGGCGTCTCGGTGTCACCGCTCCCATCGCTCTGTGCTCTTCCTCCATCAATTATCAGGAAGCATTAAACAGGCTCTCCGAACAGGAAAGGCCTGCCGATCTTCTGTTTATCGACAAGCCCATTAAGGTCGCAGAGCTCACTGCCATTATTGACGAAGCCCTTCACCTTTGTTCGAACCGTGCTTCCACGATTGAACTTCGCAGTGACCGGACCACCGTTTATGCTTATGAGGATGATATTTCCTATGTCACTTCCAAAAACGCCTACCTTACCGTTCACCTGACCGACGGTCGTGACATCACCATGCTCGATACCGTTTCGAATTTTTATTCCATGATCAAAAACTATAAGCATCTCGTACTGGTCTCCGAGCGTGCCATTATCAACGCTGCCCATGTACAAAAATTGAGCGGACTGAAGGTCACGATGGACGATGGTCAAAAGCTTTCCTGTCCGCTGCTCGCCCGCCCGTTCTTAAGCTATGCAAGAAAGAATCTTACATAACTGTGAGGGTACGGAACAGTTACCACTCTACAAAGTTACAATAATACCACCATCATTGGCATACATGCTGCTGATTCCCGCGGTATCGAGAATATATACCTTTTCAAAAGAGGATTTGGATAAAAACAGCTTCTTCACATATTCGGCACGTTCCCTGCAGTTACAATGGGAAATCATCAGGACACGTTTCGCCGCATCCGGCACTTCCCGGAGCATGAGCTCTGTCATTTTGGCAAGAGCTTTTTTCATACCAACTGCCTGTGCCTGCTTCTCAATTTCACCCTCACGTCCTGCCATCACCGGCTTAATGCTTAAGGTAGAAGCAACTAATGCTTTAACCCCTGACAGACGTCCGTTTTTACGTAATGTTTCCAGATTATCCAGTACAAAGTACGTCTTCTGCTCATCACGGAATTTCAGCAGCCTTTCACAGATTTCTGCAAAGGGAAGTCCTTCTTCGCTCCATTTCGCTGCCTTCAGGGCAAGCTGTGTCTCACCCACACTTGCCGAATGGGAATCGCACACGAAAATATTCCGTGCACCATGCTTTTCCTCATACAACGTTTTCCCGATCACGGCACTGTTATAGCTGCCGCTTAGCCTGGAAGAAAGTGTAAATACAAAGATATTCTCCTCATCCGTATCGTATGCCCGCATATATTTCTCCGGGGAAGGACAACAGGAACGCGGACAGGTCTTTGAAGCAGCCACCTTCTGAAGGAAGGAGGCTTGGTCAAAGGTTTCATCGTCCCACAGGTGCTCCCCTGCCACATCAAGTCCTAACGGTATATTTACAAATCTTGGATCCTCCCTGTATTCTTCGGGAAATTCACAACAACTGTCTGCAATAATTTTATATGACATTTCATTCTCCTGTTCTTAGTACCATGTTATGTAGTTTTTGATACTACTTATATTAACATTGTACTCTATTTTTGTAAAGTAATACTGGAAAACTTTATTATTTTATACTACAATGAAACATGGACACTACATAAGCAAAGGAAAGGAATCCACTATGAATATTTCAGAAAAAGCACTCATGCTTCATGAACAATGGAACGGCAAGCTGGAAGTCGTATCCAAAGCCCCTGTTAAATCAAGAGAAGACCTCTCAATTGCATACACCCCCGGCGTTGCCGAGCCCTGTAAGGTAATTGCACAGGATAAGGAAGCCGCTTACAAATATACCATGAAGGCCAACACGGTCGCCGTCGTGTCCGATGGAAGTGCCGTCCTTGGTCTTGGCAATATCGGTCCTTACGCTGCCATGCCGGTTATGGAAGGAAAGGCCGTACTGTTCAAGGAATTCGGCGGTGTAAACGCGGTTCCGATCTGTCTGGATACCCAGGACACCGAAGAAATTATTAAGGCTGTGACCTACCTTGCACCTGCTTATGGCGGTATTAATCTGGAAGATATCAGTGCTCCCAGATGCTTTGAAATTGAAGAACGTTTGAAAGAAATTTTGGACATCCCGGTATTCCATGATGACCAGCACGGTACGGCTATCGTCGTTCTTGCCGGAATCATCAATGCCTTAAAGGTTGTCGGCAAGAAGAAAGAGGACTGCCGCGTTGTTGTAAACGGGGCAGGAAGTGCCGGTGTTGCCATCACCAAGCTTCTTTTAACCTATGGCTTCCCGCATATTACCATGTGTGACAAGGTCGGTATCGTTTCCAAAAAGACCGAAGGTTTAAACTGGATGCAGCAGAAAATGACCGAGGTTACCAACCTTGAGCAGCAGACCGGTACACTTGCAGATGCCATGAAGGGCGCCGACATCTTCGTTGGTGTATCCGCTCCCGGTATTGTTTCTTCCGAAATGGTCGCTTCCATGAATAAGGATGCCATCCTGTTTGCCATGGCAAATCCGGTTCCGGAAATTATGCCGGATGTTGCGAAGGCTGCCGGTGCCCGCGTAGTCGGTACAGGACGCAGTGACTTCCCGAATCAGGTCAACAATGTCGTTGCCTTCCCCGGTATCTTTAAGGGAGCTCTGGAAGGACGTGCTACCCGGATCACCGAAGAGATGAAATTAGCTGCAGCCAATGCCATTGCTTCTCTCGTTCCGGATGACGAATTAAGTGATGACAATATTATGCCCGAAGCGTTTAATCCGAAGGTTGCCGAAGTTGTTGCAGCCGCAGTAAAGGAACATATTGTAAAATAATGAACAACCAGACTTTCTGGCATGGAAAGCCCTACTATTCCTTAAACGCCTACTGCAAAAACACCTACGGCGAGAAGCTTTCAAAGATTGCTTTAAACGCCGGTTTTACCTGTCCGAACCGTGACGGCACACTGGGCAGGCGGGGTTGTATCTTTTGCAGCGGTGCAGGAAGTGGGGACTTTTCCATGTCTCTTACTTCGAATCTGAGCATGGCTCACATCATCCATTCCTATCTGGAACAGATGACCTGTCAGCATCCCGGCAATCGTTATATTGGATATTTCCAGGCATACACGAACACGTATGCTTCTGTTGCCGAGCTTGAACAAAAATATACGGCGGTACTTGACTTTCCTCAGATTGCAGGCATTTCAATTGCCACAAGGCCGGACTGTCTGCCACCGGAGGTTTTACAGCTTCTTAAATGTCTAAAGCAGCGCTATCCGGACAAATTCATCTGGGTAGAGCTGGGATTGCAGACCATTCACGAAGAAACGGCTGCCTTTATCCGCAGAGGCTATCCTCTTTCCTGCTTTGAAGAGGCAGTGGCGATGCTGCATGAATTACAGCTTCCGGTTATTACCCATGTAATCTTAGGATTGCCCGGTGAATCCGCAGCTATGCAGCTACAGACGATTTCCTATCTGAATACACAGCCCATATGGGGCATTAAATTACAGTTACTTCATATATTAAAGGACACTGATCTTGGCCTTTTGTATGAAAAAGAGCCTTACCGTTATCACTCCTATGAAACACTGGAGGAATATGTTGCGATGGTGATTCTCTGCTTAGAGCATCTGCGTCCGGATCTGGTTGTACACCGGGTTACGGGAGATGCCCCGAAGGAGCTTTTACTTGCACCGATGTGGGGTCTTGATAAACGGAAGGTTTTAAACACACTTCATCACGAGATGAAAATACATGAAACTTATCAGGGGAGGCTATATGCAGGATCCATTGACACTTTATAAATTAATTATTCTTTATATGCTGCAACGGGTGGACTTTCCACTGACGAAGGCGCAGATCAGCGACTTTATTTTAGAGAAGCAATATACGAATTTCCTGACGCTCCAGCAGGTCATCGGAGAACTGATTGACGCGGACATGGTAACCGCACATTCGATCCGGAACCGGACACATTTGAGCATCACGAAGGAAGGGCGCCAGACCTTAAATTTCTTCAGCAATGAAATCAGCGATACGATCAAGGAAGAGATTAACACATATCTCAAGGAAAACGAAATGACGCTCCGCAATGAGGTATCGATTCTCGCGGATTATTATAAGTCGACTTCAGGGGAATTTGAGGCACACCTGACGGCGAAGGATAAAGAGATTACACTGCTGGATATTATTATTTCGGTGCCGGTGGAGGAAACCGCGGCTTCCATCTGCGATAACTGGCAGAAGAAAAATCAGGAGATTTACCAGTATCTGATTACGGAGTTGTTCTAAAAGTGTAGGTAATTGGATATTGGTTATATATAAGTTATTGACTATATTTAAACTATTGGCTTAGGCGCAACGGTTTTGCTTTTGTTCATTCCTACGGGGCTAAGAAGTACTAATTATTTCGAGATAGATTATTTATAACGGACGCAAACACCCCAACGGACCATCCGGGTCCGATTGTGGTTTGCCCGGACATCCTTGTCCGGGCATTGCTGTCTGTAGATCGAAATAATAGAACTTCTAACCCCCTCCGCAAAATCACAAAAACAAAAAACGTTGCGCCCATAAGTCAAAGAGGCCACGCTGATGCATAGCCTCTTAATTGTGTCATTATTACAAGAAATTGTCTTCATCTTATCAAACAGGTTTATCGAATGATTTCGCTCCAGTCCGAAATTCCAATGATAGATTTAGCGAAATCGGTATACGCAGCATGTTCTGCTGTATCAATGTACTTGAATACCGTATAAATCTGCTTCTTGGTGCCACCTCCGATATGGTTTAATCCGAAAGCAAGTCCCTGAGCGACCTCTTCAGCGGCATCGGTCTGGCGGTTCAAAAGGAAGCCGTCAATATCGTCATAGGCTTCTGCTTTGTAGTAGGCATATGCAAAAGCTGCTGCCTGGTTGGCCTCTCCGCCCTGGGAGGTGTAGCCCTGTTCGGAAAGGAGGATGCTGCGGACTTCTCCGTCTGGATTAAGGAAAATATCCTGATTCAAGTAGTTTACCAGTACTTCAATATTTCCCATAGAGATCATGGATGTTCCGGCATTGTGTTCAATGTACTTGGAGCTCTTCCATGGACAGGTTTCTGTCAGTGGCACGTTATACGGATGCTGCGCAAGCCCCCAGTCAATGTTTCCTTTGGCCGTAATATTCTTATTGAATTCATCTAAGATATCACGTCCGTCATAGTTGGTGTTATTCTTAATATTGCGATCCCACTGCTGGTCAATCGGCATATAAACGCGTGCGGAGCTGCTTACGCTCTTGATCGCGTTATAGAAAACACGGAAAGCCTTGGCATATTCCTCAACATAGGTTGCAACATCCGTATATTCCATGTAATTCCACTCTTTACGGGCATTGATTTCGTTGGCAATGACCCAGTTGGAAATTCTTCCGTGCTTGCTTCCCGAATAGCGCTCTGCAAGGAAAGAGCCGATGGCTGCCATATATTCCACGCCGCTCTCTTCGGCACCGTTAAACATATAATATGGTGCGGAACCACCTCCCCGTGCCTTGGGATGAATCAGCTGGGAATACGCGGAGGAATAATTGTTCAGAATAATCGCTGTCGTACAGATTCCCTTGGAGGTCAGTGTACTGAATACCAGATCATACTCTGCAATGACCTGTCCGTTAAAGGTATAGGTTTTGCCATTATAATTATAGTGAATGGTCGGATAAGCGCTGTTCGTGCTCGGCCCCAGAATCCGGGCTACCGGAATATTATAGGCCGCCTGCTTCACGCCAAGATCGTCAAGCTCGTTTCCTCTTAACTTATTCGGATCCACAAGCAGTCCCTTCTTGGATGCAGGTGTCTGATATACACTGGCATACTTCGCAATTGCTTCCGGATTCGTAATGTACTGCGGAGTGTTAAGGGTGACATATTGGCCATCCTTTTTCACTGCAACTATGAATTTTTTATAAAGCTTGCTTGATGCCGTATTATAATTGAGCGATGTGGTAAACTCCACGGTATCATTCTTATAAGTCCGGTCAAGATACTCGGCTTCCTCTCCCAAGCCGGTATCGTATGTATTCATCGCGAAAAGATAATAATATTTGTCATCACTCGCAGGAATCCCATTGCTTTCCGCAACCACCTTGATCTTTCCTGTTTCTGTGTCAATTCTGCAGCTTATAATATTGGCAAAGTCACTCTTATTTCCATCGGTCAGCACCTTTTCCTCCGGCCGCTCATGATAAGCTTCTTCCACGGACATTCCACCCTGTACAAGACTTTCCAGTACGCCGTCACCAAGCTCCGTTGCCACAGGTGACGGGGTTGCAGTTGGCTGCACCATGGTTTCCACAGTGTCCGGAATCGGCAATTCCCTGTTTTGGTTCAGAAGTACAACAGCAGATCCTACACCAATCAGAAGTACAACAACAACGATAAATAGAAGAACAAAGCCTTTACTACTCTTATTTCCTTTTTTCTTTTTGACCTGCTTTTTCTTCGCCGGTTCCTTCTTCGCAGCTTTGGACTCTGTCTCTTTGCTTTCCACCACTTTCTTCTGTTTATCACTCATCAATCTGGGTTCCTTCTGCTTGTTTTTTAATTTTCTTCATATGTTCTCTGATCTTTACCTCATAGCCATTTCCTGATGGATGATAAAATTCCTTGCCGTTTAACTCATAAGGCAGATACTGCTGCTTCACATAATTATTTTTATACTCATGAGGATATAGATATCCAGTTCCATGTCCCAGCTTTGCGGCACCCTTATAATGGGCATCCTGCAGATGCGGCGGAATCGGAAGATCCCCGGATCGTTCTACTTCACTCATTGCTTCTCCTATTGCCTTAATGCAGGCATCACTCTTTGGCGCACACGCAATATACATAGCAGCCTCAGACAGAATAATCTGTGCCTCCGGCATTCCCACACGCTCTACTGCAAGGGCTGCATTTGTTGCAATCTGTAAGGCCTGTGGATCGGCAAGCCCAACATCCTCTGCCGCATGAATCATCATTCTTCTGGCGATAAAGGTAACACTTTCGCCGGCACAGAGCATTCTTGCCAGATAATACACGGCTGCATCCGGATCCGATCCACGCATGCTTTTTATAAAAGCGGAAATCGTATCATAGTGATTGTCCCCGTTTTTATCGTAACGCAGCACACGGCGCTGGATACATTCCTGTGCGACCTGCAAGGTCAGATGAATCTTCCCGTCTTCCGAACGCTCCGTTGTCATGATGCCAAGCTCCACTGCATTTAACGCATGTCTTGCATCTCCCCCGGAAAGCTCCGCAAGAAAAGCAAGGGCATCGTCATCAATCACTGCATTGTATGCCCCCATTCCCTTCTGCTCATCCTGCACGGCGCGAAGAATTAATTTCTTAATGTCTTCCTGATTCAAGGGTTTTAATTCGAAGATGACCGAGCGTGATAACAACGCTCCGTTGACCTCAAAATATGGATTCTCTGTGGTTGCACCAATCAGAATAATCGTTCCGTCTTCTACAAAGGGAAGCAGATAGTCCTGCTGTCCTTTATTGAAACGATGAATTTCATCGATAAACAGAATGGTCCGTTTTCCATACATCCCCTGCAGATCTTTGGCCTTCTGAACGACCTCTTCCATATCCTTCTTACCGGCTATGGTCGCATTGATCTGGGTAAATTCGGCCTGCGTGGTGTTCGCAATCACCTTCGCAAGTGTGGTTTTTCCGGTTCCCGGCGGTCCATAAAAAATGAGGGAGCTCAGCTTGTCCGCCTTGATGGCACGGTACAAAAGCTTATCCTTCCCGATAATATGCTGCTGCCCTACGACTTCATCTAGGGTAGTCGGCCGCAGTCTCGCCGCTAACGGAGATTCTTTTTCTTTATTTGTATTACGCATATATTCAAACAAATCCATGGTTTAATACTCCTCGGCGCCATCGATTTCTTCCTGCTCTGCCTCGATCGGCTCTGCAAAGCCCGGCGTATGACGCAGGTAGACTGCCCAGTAGCCACAGCCTACAATTCCCGCTCCACCGACGATATTGCCAAGAGTAACAGGAAGCAAATTCTTAAGCAGAAATGCTGCTGTCGTGAGCTCCGGTGCCGAGATTCCGTATTTGCCCATCGTTAAAAGTCCGGATACTCCAAAGTAAATGTCCGCAATGCTGTGTTCAAAGCCGCACAGCACAAAAAGCATGACCGGCCAGAAGCTCATCAGAAGCTTTCCGGATACCTTCTTTGCTGCAAATGCCGCCCATACGGCAATACATACCAAAATATTACAAAGCACGCCGCGTGCAAAAGCTTCTCCAAACGACTGGTTCACACGGAAAAGAGCGGCGGCTACCATCTTTTCTCCCAACACACCGTCATACAGCTCAGGAATTCCGGCATAAACCACCATAGAAGCCACAAAAGACGCTCCGATAAAGTTCCCAATAAAGACCATCACCCAGTTTTTCAGCATCTGCAGGCAGGTAATCTGCTTTTGAAGAACCGCAATAATAATCAGATTATTTCCAGTAAAAAGCTCACTTCCGGCAATCAACACCATCGCCATTCCGGCAGGGAACACACAGGCACCTACGAGCCGTGCTGCCGATGCATTCTGAATCGTTGCAGAGGATGTCGTTGATGCAATTCCTGCAAACGCAATATAAATTCCCGCAAAGATGCCGAGTGCCAGCATTTTCAATGCAGACATCTTTACCTTGTGGATTCCGATTTCAACAAAATTTTTCGCAATTTCTAACGGTGAATGCATATCGAATTCTCCATCTGTCTTTTATTCTGATGTATGTCCTGATATACAGACCCACACTTCTTTTAGTATACAACAGACTTTGTATGACTTTCAACTGTTAATCAAACAAGATTTCCTCTACGGTGACAAACATATACCCCTGTTTTTGCAAATCATCCACAATCTGCAGCGCAGCTGTCACGGTCGATGGATACGAGTCATGAAGCAGAATAATCGCATCCTCTCCTGCCGCACTCTCCACCTTGCGGATCACACAGGAGGCATCGTGACAGCACCAGTCCAAGGGATCAATATTCCACAGTACCGGGATCATATTCAGCTCCTTTTCAAAGCTTTTGTCCCAGCTTCCATAGGGCGGGCGTACATAAGGCACTCCCTGGCCGGTAATCTCCTCAATGATTTCATTGGTTTTCTTAAGTTCTCCTTTAAATTTATCGCGGTTTTCCCGTGTGAGCTGAATATGGCTGTAAGTATGGTTGCCAATGAGATGTCCCTCCTCCTGCATCCGTTTTACCAGCTCCGGATAGGCTTCCGCATTTTCTCCGGTGATAAAAAAGGTGGCTTTTACCTTCCTTTTTGCAAGCCCATCCAGCAGGAGCGGTGTATAGACAGGGTGCGGTCCATCGTCAAATGTAAGGGCAATTTTCTTTTCCGTCATCTGTCCCGATGCACCTCCGATGCCTTCTGATCTTCCTGACAGTTCTGACAGTTCCGACAGTTTCGACACTTCCAATATCTCCGGGAATCCCTGTACGCCCTTTGCTTCCGGTTTAACCATACTTCCAATAAGGCATAGCGTAACAAACGCTCCTGCTATCAACAGCCAGACATTGAAACTTTTTTCCATAAAAATAGAGTGAGACCTTTCGATTATCTCACTCTATCCTATGCACGTATACGTTATGTCATGCATGGCTGAACTGTTACACGAATCGGTTTTTCTCCGGATCGTATTTATACCCGATTCCGGATAATTTTTCTTCGATCTGCGCCTTGCTCTCGTCCAGATCCTCACACATAGCATCCAGGCTTGAATAAAAATCACGCAGCTTCAGATTCACATAGCTTAAAAGAATGTTCGCATCCTGTGGTAATTCCATGTCCCTTTTCTCCCTTCTGTACTCGTCCTGTCATCCTGTAGACAGAATCCCTCTTCTATTGCAGAATGCTGAAAAGGAATGCCATTCCTGTCCTTAATCTGCTCACGTTTTCTTCACACCTGCGGTCAGATGATCGCCATCCACATCAATGTAAATGGTATCCCCCTGATCCACCTTATCCTCCAGAATCATTTTTGCAGATAGTGTTTCCACATATTTCTGGATATACCGCTTCAAAGGTCTTGCACCATAAACCGGATCATAAGCCTCTTCAATAATAAAATGTTCCGCAGCATTGGAAAGCTCTACGGTAAGCTCCCGATCTGCCAGACGCTTATTCAGATCGGCAATGATCAGTTTGATAATACCACCGATGTTATCCTTCGTCAAAGGCTTGAACAGGATCGTTTCATCCAGACGGTTTAGGAACTCCGGACGGAAATGGGAACGAAGGTCATTCATAACCATTTCTTCCGCTTCGGGTTTAATGTTACCCTCCTGGTCAATACCATCTAACAGATATGTCGCTCCGATGTTGGAGGTCATAATCAAAATGGTATTTTTAAAGTCAACCGTACGGCCTTGCGAGTCTGTGACACGTCCGTCATCTAACACCTGAAGAAGGACATTAAAAACATCCGGATGCGCTTTTTCGATCTCATCGAATAAGACAACGGAGTACGGTTTTCTTCTGACTGCTTCGGTCAACTGTCCTCCTTCCTCATATCCGACATATCCTGGAGGCGCTCCGATCAGTCTGGACACAGAGTATTTCTCCATATACTCACTCATATCAATCCGGACCATGTTGTTCTCATCGTCAAACAGTGCCGCTGCCAGAGCCTTGGCAAGCTCTGTCTTACCAACACCGGTAGGTCCTAAGAACAGGAAGGAACCGATCGGCTTACGGGGATCCTTAATTCCTGCTTTTGAACGAATGATGGCTTCGGTTACCTTCGTAACGCCTTCATCCTGTCCGACAACACGTTTGTGCAGCTCTTCATCCAGATGCAGGGTCTTATTCCGTTCGCTCTCGGTAAGCTTCGCTACCGGAATACCCGTCCAACGGGAGATGATTCTTGCGATTTCTTCTTCGGATACACTTTCGTGAACCAGAGAAAGATCTTTATTCTTCACCTGCTCCTCTTCTGTTTCCAGCTGCTTCTTCAAAGAAGGAAGGGTGCTGTAGCTTAATTCGGAAAGCTTCTCATAGTCCCCCTCACGCTGTGCAATCTCAATCTGATTGTTGACATTATCTATTTCCTCACGGATCTTGTGAAGCTTCTCAATCGAAGCCTTTTCGTTCTCCCACTGTGCCATACGGTTGGAGTACTCCTCATGCAGCTCGGCAAGCTCTTTCTGCAAGGTTTCCAGACGTTCCTGACTCAACCGGTCATCTTCCTTTTTTAGAGCGGTTTCTTCAATTTCCATCTGTAAAACCTTACGACGAAGCTCGTCCAATTCCGTCGGCATGGAATCCAGCTCTGTCTTAATCAATGCACAGGCTTCATCTACAAGGTCAATCGCTTTATCCGGAAGGAATCGATCCGAAATATAACGATTCGAGAGAACCGCTGCACTGACCAGTGCATTATCCATGATCTTAACTCCATGGTATACTTCGTAACGGTCTTTAAGGCCTCGAAGAATGGAAATCGTATCTTCTACCGTAGGTTCTTCTACCATAACCGGCTGGAAACGACGTTCCAGAGCCGCATCCTTTTCAATGTACTGACGGTATTCATCCAGTGTCGTCGCACCGATACAATGAAGTTCGCCACGGGCCAGCATCGGCTTCAGCATATTGCCGGCATCAAGGGCTCCGTCTGTCTTACCTGCACCAACGATCGTATGCAGCTCATCAATAAACAGGATGATCTCTCCATCACTGTTCTTCACATCCTCAAGAACTGCTTTCAGACGCTCTTCAAATTCACCACGATACTTTGCGCCTGCAACCAGTGCACCCATATCCAGTGCAAAAATCTTCTTATTCTTCAATCCTTCCGGGACATCACCATTGACAATCCGCTGGGCAAGTCCTTCGACAACTGCAGTCTTACCAACACCGGGTTCACCAATCAGAACCGGGTTATTCTTCGTCTTACGGGAAAGAATACGGACCACATTCCGGATCTCTTCATCACGGCCGATGACCGGATCAAGCTTCTGCTCTCTGGCTTTCTCCACAAGATCCTGTCCGTACTTCTCCAAGGTATCATAGGTGGCCTCCGGATTATCGGAGGTTACCCGCTGATTACCACGCACGGTAGATAATGCCTGTAAAAAGGTCTCTCTCGTGATTCCGAACTCCTTGAACAGGTTCTTAATCGTGGAGCTTGGATGCTTGATCATGGCAAGGAATAAATGCTCTACCGAAACATATTCATCACCAAACGCCTTCATCTCATCCTCTGCGGAAATCAGTACCTTATTCAGATACTGACCAACATAAGGCTGCCCGCCCTGTACCTTCGGGCGCTTCTCAATCAGCTCCTCCACTCTGTTCAAAAAGGTCTGTGGATCAATCCCCATCTTCTCGATCATCTTGGAGATCAGACTGTCCTCCAGCGTCAAAAGACTGTACAGGAGATGCTCCTGTTCTATTTCCTGATTGCCGTAATCGCTGGCAATCTTCTCGCAGTTCTGTACTGCTTCCATTGATTTCTGTGTAAATTTATTGATATTCATAAGCCCACCTCCTACTCATGGTATCATCCGTGCAGCCATTCAAAGCTGCTCTTCTGTAATAATTCTATCCAATGTATAATCAGACTACTTTATAAACATGCTTTCTTCATGTTCTACGATTACTATAACACGAGTTGTTAGCACTGTCAAGAGGTGAGTGCTAATTAAGTTGTGAAGCTTCTGTGAACAACAGTACGTCTGTCCTTTCATTTTCCGGATGTGATGTATCGCTTTAATTTTCCTGTGAAAATTTTATTCTGGTAGCTGTTACATCCATCACAACTCCTACAATTCCAATAATCTTTGCCTCCTCATCGCGAACGGCCGACTTCGTAATCTGATAATAATGTTCCTTGCCCTCTTCCATAATCACACTATTTAAAATACTTCCTTCACCAGTTGCAAGGATTCTCAAGTCGTCCTCATAATATTCCCGTCCAAGAGTCTCATCTCGCTGCAGTTCCAAATCCGTCAGACCGATTCCATAACGTGTTTCACACTTATTCTTCAGATGCCTCTCATTATAATTGCTGATATACTGATATCTGCATTCTAAATCCTTATAAAACATAATCACCGGCATCTGTCCAATGAGTTTGCAAAACATCTCTTCATTATAGATAGGATCTGATTTTCCCGCCCCCCCGGAAAAAATCCTGCTTCATCTTCCGTTTTTCCCGGTACATATGACTGTCTGCCAGACTCCTGCACTCGTCAAAGGTCAACTCACCTTCCCTCATCGTATGATAGCCATACGCAATGCTCAGTTTGCTTCCCTTGATGAATTTCGTCTGTGCTTTTTCCAGCAAAAGCATAATTAAATGTTCCGCTTCCTCCTCACGAGTATCATTACATAGAATCAGAAATTCATCACCTCCAACTCTTATCGGTGTACACTTTTCCGGTAAATTCTCAAGAAACAGATCTCCTGCGCTCTTTAATAGCTGATCGCCATATTCATGCCCGAATACATCATTGATATGCTTCAAAAAATTACAGTCGCAGGCAATCAGTGTAAAAGGGTAGACCGGTTTTTCATTCACCAGCCACTGATCTAGGTATCTGTTATTATACACACCGGTAATTACATCTGTGACAAATTGTTTTACAACCTTTTTCTGCAATTCAAACTCTCGGGTAGCGTCCACAACCGTTCCGATGATTCCTATAATCTTTCCGGAGTTATCCTGTACTGCTGACTTATTGATTTGAAAATAAGTGCTGCCATTCTCTGACTTCACTTCACTGTAACACTTGTGAGTACCGCCTTCTTTCAGAAGAATCATATCCTCCTCATAATACTGCTTTCCCAACTCCTGATTTTTCTGAGCCGCCAGTTCATTTTTACCAATGATACTTCCATCTTCTGCCGGAATTACATGCTCACAGATTTCGCTGGTATAACAATAACATCCCTTATCATCCTTTAGGAAAAGACACCCCGGATAGCTCTTTAAAAAACATAATAAATTTTCCAATGAATATTTTTGCTCGTTCACTTTTTTCCTTTCACAGATATATGCTGACATCTGATTTCTAAACATCTCCAATTGTTCTTTTGTTGTAGTAATGTAAGTTGAACAGTAAGTCTTAGCTCATTATTATAATACCAAATCAATCACCTGTGATTTAGGCAAACTGTATTAATAGGCTCTCGGAATCATGAGCCTATAGATCAATGCCGGTGTCTGCGCCAGTATGGAGACAATGGCAATCGCCGCCAGGACAATGATGGCTGCCACACGGCACGCTGATCCTTCCCGATCTTAAGGAGCTTAACTGCCTGATCTATTGAAAAACC
>CAVJLN010000029.1:0-32205 GCA_963650485.1 Bacteroidaceae bacterium | reverse complement strand
CAACTCTGATATAATATCATGTGTGTTTTGCATTGTCAACACTTTTTTTGAATTTCTTCAAATTCCTTTTCGAAAGCCTTTCCGGATATCTTTTTGAATGAGATTATCTTCCATCCTGCTTCCGACATTCCTCCGAGCATGTCGTTCCCGCTCAGTGGACTTTTATAATATCATTAGTCTTAGTAGTCTGTCAATAACAAAAATATGATTTTTTTACTTTATCTTTACTGTCTTTTTACAAAAAGGACTATCCTATTACCGATAGTCCCCAGTTTTTCAGCCAATATAAAATATAGCCTGTAATAATGATTCCTTCGAGAATTCCAAATACTGCTCCAAACAGCTTGTCCGCACTCCGGATCACCGGAAGCCTCGATACCAGACGGATCGATGTAAAGATCAGATTCGCCAGCTTATAGACTGTACATACAATCAGAAGCAATATGATAATTTGAATCAGTCGCCCGATTTCCCTGTTTAAGTAGCTTCCGATCGCGCCAAGAAGCAGATAGGCACAGAAGCCGGCAACCGCCATGGCAATCAATGACAGGATTTCCTGTACCATTCCTTTCCGGAAGCCGGAAACCATGCGCCACAAGATTATGATTATAATTCCTGCAATTGCAAGATAAAAATAAATATCCATATTAGTTTAACTCCATCACGTCAATGGAATCACTGGTCACCAGTCCATAACGGTAAGCAGAGGTTGTGGGCAGAAGCAGTGAAATCGGTTTTTCAAAGTTTCCTACGAATTTATCCGCACCACGGATATTGGTAATCTGACAGGATTCACTGTTATAGATAATGACCTGTTCTTTATGAAAGATAATATCCGAATATTCCATGTCCAGAAGCTGAGTATGGATCTTATTCCCGGATGCACTGTATACGTCGAGCCGGTAGGATGCCTCTCCTGTGGAATCACGGAACACAACTCCTACATAATCACTGTTATGATAGACCCCGACAACTTCCTCATCAAAGAGGTTCGTTGCGACAACGGTCGGCTTTTCCGATCCGGAAAAGAAGATAATCCGGTCATCGGAAACTGCAAAGGCCGCACTGTTATTCATAAACTGTACGTAGGGTACAACTGTATTCAGATAATCGTAGCCGCTGACATAATTATCAGTCTGGTTTTCTCCTACTTCTCCGAAATTATAGAATGCAATCGAGGATTTCATGCTTCCGCTATCCATAAAGAAATAGGAAACCATCATAATCCTGCCGTTCGGGCTCATGCATACAGAAATGGGATATCCGCTTTTGTCCATGGAAACCTTGGCATGAACAATTGCTTCATCCGTATTGGAATTTCCATTATATACATTAATACGTGTTGCGCTGGAATCATCCAGAACGGCTGCCACAACTCCGTTTTCCGCAACGCTTAAGCTCCGGATCGGGAGGTTCGTATTAATGGTTCCCCGGATTCCATTCTTATCGCAGACATATATCTCTCTTCCATTATAATCTCCCAGTGCACAGACTGCCCCTGAAACAGATAAAATAGGAGACTGCATTTCGTAAGACTGGTTCCAGATCGCCTTGCCCTTGTTATCCATGCAGCTGGCACCATCCTTACTATAAAAAAGAATATTGCCATCGAGATTTTCTGTTTTTGTCCCCTGTACAATCGTAACAGGAACGGTGGTGATGGTATCGCAGGAGGTAAATACCTTATCCCTCCAGGATACAACTAAAAAAGCAATGACTGCTACCACTACAACAACAGCCAGTACCACACGGTAAAAAACCGTAAGCTTATGCCCACGGATTTTTTCCTTGTAGTTGATTGGCTGGGTGTTTTCCTGTCTTTTTTCTCTTTCTTTTAAATAGTCGCGGATGTTTGCCATCGAACCTGTCACCTAACAAAACTGATAAATGGTTGTTGTTTCATATTTTCTGGAAGGACCAAATACGGCCTGTGGGAATTCCGGCTTATTGGCGGTATCCGGATAATACTGTGTTTCCAGACAGAACCCGCTTCTCGGTCCATATTCTGCTCCGTCCTTGCCTGCACACGGGCTGATGCAGTTACCTGCATAAAACTGTACGCCCGGCAGATCGGTATAAACCTTCATGGTACGCTTACCGGTGCTTTCCACTGCCGTTGCGAACTGACGCAGTGTGCCATTGGCATCGTCAATTACCCAGTTGTGGTCATAGCCGTGAACCAGAGTAAGCTGCTCTTCGTCTTTTGCAATATCCTGTCCGATCTTCTTGGCTGTTGTAAAGTCAAATACGGTTCCTGCTACCGGTGCAAGCTCTCCTGTGGGGATTGCTCCTGCTACTACCGGTGTATAACGGGATGCCCTGATCTCCAGAACCGTGTCCTCAATATTGCCCGCCTTGTGGCCTGCCAGATTGAAGTAACTATGGTTGGTCATATTGATAATGGTATCCTTATCGCTTTCCCCTTCATAATGAATCTTAAGCTCATTCTCTTCGGTCAGGGTATAGGTTATCTGAATGGTTTTGTTCCCCGGGAAGCCCATGGAACCGTCTGCATCAGTTATTGCAAAGGTTACACAGTCCGCTCCCTCGGTTACCTCGTACACTCTCTTGTGATATCCTTTTTCGTAATCACTATGTAAATTGTTCACTCCATCATTCACAGCAAGCTGATACTTTACGCCGTTTAAGGTAAACGATGCATTTCCGATACGGTTTGCATTCGGTCCTACAGTTGCTCCAAAAAAGCTTCCGTTCGTAAAATAATCCTCGAGATGATCATATCCCAATACAATATCTTCTACATCTCCATCTTTGTCCGGAACAAATAAATTCACAAGAATCGCACCATAGTTCATGATGCCTGCTTTCATGCCCTTGCTGTTTGTCAGCCAGTACTTGTAAATTTCCTGTCCTTCCTTTGTTTTTCCAAATAATTCTTTGGATACTCCCATAATACTACCTCCCTGTTTGTTTTAACTGATCCCTGTCTTCACAGTTTTCTTTTATCATAATTGCCGGTGAACCTCCGGACTCCATTGAGGAACCGCTTCCTACAGCTATAATTCCACACGTCCGTCCAATGCACGCAGCAAAGTGATCTCATCGATATATTCCAGATCTCCTCCCACAGGAACCCCACTTGCAATTCTCGTCACCTTAATTCCGGTAGGCTTCACCAGCTTGCTGATGTACATTGCGGTTGTTTCCCCTTCCAGACTGGAATTGGTTGCAATAATCACTTCCTTAACCGGTCCTTCCAGACGGGCAATCAGTTCCTTCAGCTTGATCTCGTTCGGCCCGATCCCCAGCATGGGCGAAATTGCACCATGCAATACATGATAAACCCCTTCGTATTTCCCGGTCTTCTCATAGGCTGCCAGATCACGGGTTGTCTCAACAACCATGATCGTTCCGTGATCCCGGCTGGGATTGGCGCAGACCGGACAGATTTCCCGGTCCGTCATGGTAAAGCATTCCTTACAATAACATACATTCTGTCGTGCTTGCCACACCGTGTCTGTCAGATGCTTGACTTTGTCTGCCGGCATGTTCATCAAATGAAAAGCAAGTCGCTGGGCAGACTTGCTTCCAATTCCCGGGAGCCCTGCAAGCTCCTCTATTAACTTGTTCATATGCCCGCTATACAAGTCCATTAGAAGGGAAGTCCTCCTCCCAGACCACCGGTCATTTTGTTCATCACTTCTGCATTGGCATCCTCTGCCATACGAAGTGCTTCATTCGTTGCTGCCATTACAAGATCCTCTAACATTTCCACATCATCCGGATCTACGACTTCCTGGGAAAGCTTCACCTTCGTAACTTCCTTTTTGCCTGTCACAGTAACTTCCACAGCTCCTCCGCCTGCTTTGGCCGTAAATTCTCTGGTTTCTAATTCTTTCTGACTTTCTTCCATCTGACGCTGCATTCTCTGTGCCTGCTTCATCAGATTATTCATATTACCGGGCATACCCATGCCGCCCGGAAATCCTCCACGTTTTGCCATTTGGTGTACCAAACCTTTCTTATCTATTAATATACTGCTATCATATACCGTTTCATTGTACTATTATCTGTACATAAATTTCAACCATAACTTCTGCTCTACGGAAACCGTTCAGCCTCTGTTGGTTACTATTCACTCGCATCTCGTTCCGGCAGCATCTACTCAAAGCTTCCGGGAATCTCATCCAGCTCTTCAATTTCCATATCAATTACCTGATCCACAAGGCGCGTCAGATCCGGATAAAGATCTTCCGGGTTTCTACCGTTCTCGGCACTCTGTATGACGATCTCCATATCCTTGCCGGTTACGCTGCCGATGACTGCCTTAAACTGATCCCGGTTTTCCTGTCGTTTGAAGTAATCGGACGGCAGCCCATCCTGTACCACAACCAGAAGCTTCTCATCGCCCGAAAGACTCGGATAAGCATTCTTTAAATAAGATTTCATCGGATTTGTCGTTTCATCCACAATTCTGGACCAGCGGTTTACAATATTCTGGATGTCCTCCGGAATTGCTTTGGGAAGCTCGGCTTTTCCCGACGGCTTTTCTTCAGCCTGTAAAGGCGCTGCTCCATTCTCCGGAACTGAACCGCTTCCCGCCCCCGGATTTACTGCCATCATCGGGATGCCCTTTTCAAGCTTTTCTTCTACCTGACGGATGCGGTCTGTCAGAGAGGCCGTATCCGTTTCCATGGCAGGACGGCATAGCTTAATAATCGCCATTTCAATGAGAATCCGTTTCTGGGTTGCATAACGGATCTGTCCGGAAAGCTCGGACAGGATACGAATGTAGCGCATAATCGTATCATTCTCTGCAAGGTGTGCTTCCTCCTTGAGGCGCACCAGATTATCCGAAGATACATCGATGATATCCTCTACCCCATCTGCCGATTTAATCAGTAGGAGATTGCGCAGATACCAGGCAAAATCCGTTACAAACTGAGAAAGCTCCCTTCCCTGCAAAACGATGTCCTGTAAGACGCCCAAGGCTGCTGCCGCATCTCCTTTCAGGATCTCACGCAGCATACGGCTGAACACCTCGGTATCCACTGCGCCCAGAACATCCAGTACTTTATCATAAGTTAATTCCTGGTCAAAATAAAACGCAATACACTGATCGAGCAGACTTAAGGCATCACGCATGGAGCCGTCTGCCACCTTGGCAATATAACGGACTGCCTTTTCTTCAATCTGCACCTGCTCCTTTTGTGTCAGCTCTTTCAGACGGTCTGCAATCGTATCAATGGAGATCCTGCGGAAATCGTAACGCTGACAGCGCGACAGAATCGTGATCGGAATCTTATGCACTTCCGTCGTTGCCAGAATAAAGATGACATAGGCCGGCGGTTCCTCCAGGGTTTTCAGAAGCGCATTAAACGCTCCAATCGAAAGCATATGCACCTCATCAATAATATAAACCTTGAATTTTCCTTCGGCCGGAGAATAGTTGACCGCTTCGACAATCTGCCGGATACTGTCCACGCCATTGTTGGATGCCGCATCAATTTCAATCACATTCATGCTGGTTCCTGCGGCAATGGATTTGCAGATCGCACATTCCCCACACGGACTTCCATCGACCGGGTGCTCGCAATTGACCGCTTTTGCAAAGATCTTGGCAATTGTGGTCTTGCCGGTTCCACGGGTACCGCAGAACAGATAGGCATGAGAAGTCCGCCCGCTTCTGATCTGATTCTTTAATGTTGTGACAATATGTTCCTGTCCCTTCACATCCTCAAATACCGTCGGGCGAAACTTTCGATATAACGCTGTATAAGACATTGTTCTGTCTTTCCTTCCTTAAACTGCTTAATCACCAAAGCTGATGCCAAGATGCTTTGCTTCACGGATAATCGAAGCATCCGGGGATACCATCTTCAGCTTACCGGCTACATCGTCAAGCGGAACCTTGACCACCTCGCGGTTCCTGTAGCCAACCATAAAACCATATTCACCCTTTAAAATAAGCTCTCCTGCCTCAGCACCTAAGCGGCTTGCAAAGACACGGTCATACGGGCAGGGACTTCCACCTCTCTGGGTATGCCCCGGAACGGTCACGCGCACTTCCTGACCGGTTCTTTCCTGAATCTGTGCTGCCAGTTCATAGGAAACCGACGGGAACTTATAGTTCTTCATTTTCTCTTTGTATTCTTTCTTGCTGAGCTTCGCATCTTCCTTGGAAATGGCACCTTCCGCTACGGCAAGAATCGTAAATTTGCTTCCCTTTTTATGACGATCGTTGATGGCGGCTACTACCTTATCAATATCATAAGGAATCTCCGGAATCAGAATGATGTCTGCTCCGCCTGCCATACCGGCATTCAAGGTCAGCCAGCCAACCTTATGTCCCATAACCTCTACGATAAATACACGTCCATGGGAAGCGGCTGTGGTATGGATACAGTCGATACAGTTCGTTGCAATGTTGACGGCGCTCTGGAAACCAAAGGTCATATCGGTTCCCCACAGGTCGTTATCAATCGTCTTCGGAAGTGTCACGATATTCAAGCCTTCCTGACGAAGCAGATTGGCTGTCTTGTGTGTACCGTTACCGCCAAGGATCACGAGACAGTCAAGACAAAGCTTATAATAGTTCTGCTTCATGGCTTCTACTTTATTTAATCCATTTTCATCAGGGTCTGTAATGGTCTTAAATGGTGTTCTGGAGCTTCCAAGGATCGTTCCGCCCTTCGTCAGGATTCCGGAAAAGTCAGAGCCGGAAAGCATACGGAAATTTCCGTAAATCAATCCGCGGTATCCCTCTAAGAAACCATAAATCTCAACATCCTGTTCACTGTTGGTAAGGCACTTTACCACACCTCTCATTGCAGCATTCAATGCCTGACAGTCACCACCACTTGTCAACAAACCAATTCTCATCATTGCAGACCCCTCCTGTGTTTTCTACTGTTATACTTACGGTTCAGCCATGCCCATTCATAAGCTGCCGGATTGTACATGCTGGCCGAACTGTTATTTACAGTATACACTATTTTTATGAGATACTACAACCTTGACTTGACGCGCGAGAAACAGTATAATAGGTTTTGTTATGGACAAATACGGAGTTGTATCGAAGCGGTCATAACGGGGCGCACTCGAAATGCGTTTGCCCTCCGGGGCACGAGGGTTCGAATCCCTCCAACTCCGCGCAAAACCCGGTTCACGAAATGGTGAACCGGGTTCTTTTTATCTTCTGTATAATTTATTCCTGTTTTGTCTTTGCTTTCTCTTCACGAAGCCGTTTGATAAATGCCGCAATCTTTTCCATCGCAATCTGCAGATTTTCCAGCGAATATGCATAGGAGATTCGCAAGAAACCTTCTCCGCAGTCTCCGAATGCCGTCCCCGGTACAACTGCGACCTTTTCTTCCCGCAGGAGGCGTTCTGCAAATTCATCACTCGTCATGCCGAATTCCTTAATGCAGGGAAATACATAGAAGGCACCGTAAGGCTCGAAGCACTGTAATCCCATTTCCTTAAAGGCATGCATCAGATATCTTCTTCTCTGATTGTACGCCTCACGCATCATGGCGACATCCTCATCCCCGTTCTTCAATGCTTCCACGGCAGCATACTGACTTGTCGTGGGCGCACACATAATTGCAAACTGATGAATCTTCAGCATCTGCTGCAAGATCGGTTCCGGAGCAACGGCATAGCCAAGTCTCCATCCGGTCATCGCATAAGCCTTGGAAAATCCGTTGATTAATACGGTTCTCTCCTGCATTCCCGGAAGGCTGACGATGGAAACATGCTTCTCTTTATAGGTAAGCTCTGCATAAATCTCATCGGAAATAATAAAGATATCCTTCTCACGGATGACTTCTGCGATTTCTTCAAGATCCTGCTTCTCCATAATGGCTCCGGTCGGATTATTCGGGAACGGAAGAATTAACACCTTCGTCTTGTCGGTAATGGCATCCCGCAGCTCCTGTGCGGTCAGACGGAATTCATCCTCTTCCTTAAGCTCGATAATTACCGGCTTTGCATTGGCCAGAATCGCGCATGGTTCATAGGAAACATAGCTGGGCTGTGGAATCAACACCTCTTCTCCCGGATTAATCATGGCACGGAGTGCAATATCGATTGCCTCCGATCCACCTACGGTTACAATGACCTCCTTCATCGGATCATAGGTAACCCCCTGCGTTCTCTGAAGATACGCAGCGATTTCCTGTCGTAATTCCTTAAGACCGGTATTCGAGGTATAAAAGGTACGTCCCTTTTCGAGGGAATAAATACCCTCATCGCGGATATGCCACGGGGTATCAAAATCGGGCTCGCCCACACCTAATGAAATGGCATCATCCATTTCACTTACAATATCAAAAAATTTACGGATACCCGAAGGCTTAATATCTACAATTCTGTCGGATAACGGATTTCTCATGGCGTAATCATCTCCCTTGTATCTTCATATTTTTTGCCTAAAATCGTTCCATGATCCTTGTATTTCTTAAGAACAAAGTGGGTAGCCGTACTCAATACGCCATCCAGTGTGGATAACTTATCGGATACGAAGCTTGAAACCTGCTTTAAGGACTTGCCCTCAAGAGATACCAGCAGATCATAGCCTCCGGAAATCAGATAAACACTGTTTACTTCCGGATACTTGTAAATGCGCTCTGCCAGATTGTCAAATCCCTGTCCTCTCTGGGGAGTAATGCGTACTTCGATCAATGCAGTCACCTTTTCAATGTCCGTCTTTTCCCAGTCGATCATCGTATGGTAGCCACAGATAATCCCCTCTTCTTCTAATGCCTTCAGTTCATTGGCGACGTCAATTTCTTCTGCGCCAAGAATCACCGCCAGCTCCTTTACGGAGATACGGCTGTTCTTTTCAATAATCGCTAAAATCTGTTCTCTCATCACTTCTTAAATCCTCCTGATTCCTAATTATTTTCCTTGTTCAAACACCCTGTAAATCTCATCCTGTCCCGGTTTATCTAAAAAACGGATTTCTTCCTCATTGCAGATGATCTTGTCATTGCCTGCATTGGTTGTTCCGATACACACCGCCGGAATTCCATGCTCCGTAAGCTCTTCAACCAGTGTCTCTCCGTCTGTCGTGACCATGAGAAGCGCTCCTCCTGATATAAGCTGGTACGGATTCACTTCGAGGCATTCACAAATCTCAACCGTTTCCTGTAAAATGGGAATTTTCTTGAAATCTACATTCAGTCCAACGCCTATTTGCCGTGAAAGCTCCCACAATGCACCGAAGATTCCTCCCTGATGCAGATCGTGCATTGCATAAACGCCGGACTCCACCGCTATGGCGGCCTCTTTCCTCACCGATAAATACTCTGCGCATTCCGCGGCTCCTGAAAGGAAGCTCTGCGCATAGGCCTTTTGCAGCTTTTCACTCTCCGTTTCAAGTAAAATCGCCGTCCCCTCTACCGCAGCAAATTTACTCATAATAATATCATACTCTTTGGAAGGGCTTTCGTATACCCTCTTTTGTTTCAAATATCCAAAGGCGGTCACACTGATTACCGGAGTACTTACCCGGCTGCTGACTTCCGTATGTCCTCCGGAAATCTGGATGGAGAGCTCCTTACAGGTATCGTCGATTCCCAGCATCAGCTCCTGTAATTCTTTTTCCTCCAGTGACTCCGGAAGGGTAAGTGCCAGTGAAATTCCAACCGTCTGTGCTCCTGCCGCCGCCAGATTATTATCCGCGGCGTAAACCGCCAGCCTTCCTGCATCCTTTACCGGTAAGGCAACCGTCTGTGTTGCTGTCACCAGTGTCTCTTCCTTCCATGAGAAAAAGGCGCAGTCTTGTCCCAGTGCTGCACCCTTTTGTATTTCTTCTCTATAAGTTCCGATTCTTCGTAACACGGAACGTTTTAAACAATTCTCTGTAAGTTTCCCTTGTTTCATTCTGATTGACCCTGTATATTGCTTACTCCATCTGCCTATAATCCTGTAACTTATAGAACAAGTTCCGAAAGTGCCTATTCTGCAGGCTGCTCCGCGGCCGGTGCTGCTTCTTCTGTAGCAGGAGGCTGTTCCACAGACGGCTGGGCAGGCTGTTCTGCCGTAGCTGCGCCAGCGGCTAAAGCGGCGGCGACGTTTCTTACATGGTCAATATTGTTGGTGGCAATGGCTGCCATGATTTCATTGTAGGCATTCGGATCCGAGGTAGCCACACCGACCGTAGCCGATCTCGGTGACATCTTATATACACTGGAGTTCACCATCTCACGGCTGACCTCCACACCATTCTCTGTTACCACTTTCCAGAGATTTGCCTTATATCCGATGTGTGCAGACTGTACTGAAACAGAACCGATCGGCGCTCCCGCATCTGTATAGATCACCTCTGTGTCCGGAGTCGTTTTACTGGTCACTTCGCTCTCATAACGAACCGCATGCCCCGGATCTCTGGTTTCTTCTCCATAGATCGTGAATACAAGCTGCTTGTCTTCTGTCGTATAACCTTCAATATAAATGGGCGCACCGGTATTATTCACAAACCGGAAATCCTTGCCTGCAGATTCTGAAATTGCTGCATCTGCAGAAGGATCCACATAAGTCACAATCATGGAATGGTTATGACGCTCCGTCACTTCCAGTTCCGATAATAAAACCGCATTATATAATGTCGTCGAAACCTGGCAGATTCCGCCTCCCAGACTGTCTACCACCTGTCCGTTCAGATAGGAGCCTGCAAGGAAATAACCGTTCGCCTCTGAAAAAGGAGATACGGTATCATAGGTCGAAAATTCATCTCCAGGATAGAGGGTCGTTCCATTAATCAGGGCACAGCCGTTCCGTACATTCGCACTTCTTCCGGATCCGGAGGTCTTAAAGCTGGTTGAAAACGTACCAAGTACATCCTTCACTCTGGAAAGCTCCTCGGCGGTTCCTCTGGATTCTGCCACAGTAATACTTAATTCAATTCTGCCATCTTCCTTGTCCCATCCATTACAAAGATAGCTTTCGACAAGCTGTAAAGATGCATCCACATCCACTTTTTCTCCGTTCTGTCCCGGATTCACAATAAAGGTTCCGTTTTCACGGGTAAGGGTTGCATCGGAAGCCTCGTGATTATAGACCGAACACTGGTCTGCAAGCACCAGGCGTAATAATTCCTCATCACAGGAAAATTCCAACGGAAGAACGCGGTTTTCATGCTGTAAATCCTTGGAAACCTTGTAACGCTGTACAATATTTCCACGCTGTCCGATGGAAGCCGCTTCCTCCATCACTTCGGGATTATTCCAGCGGAATCCGACATCTGCCGGTGTAATCTGCACTTCATTGCCGCCTACTGCTACAAGCGTGATCTGCTTATCGGACCATTCGGCAATTTTCTGATCCATCATGTTCTTTGCTTCTTCGGTGGTCATTCCCCCTAAGGAGATGTCATCCACATAAACACCTGCCAGAATGGTATCCCCTTCCGCAGCATGTACCGGCTGTGTCATCATCGTCAGGCAAAGGAACGAGACCATCAGCCCTAAACACATTGTCTTAAACTTTTTCATTTTTCCCCTCATTGCTTTATGGCATCAAATATGCTAAAGTTGGAATAATCATAGCAAATACCAGTAATAGAATAATCACGGATGATACGATTCTTTTACTTTTCTTATTATTGAAATTAAACATTTTTCACCTCTTCATTTGAAAGGATTATATATGAGATTCTATTTTTTTGCAAGTTTTATTGTATTCTGTATCTGGCTCGGATACGAAATCCACAAGCACCGCAATATGGAAGCGAAAAATTACGAAGACTTCTGGGATCGTGAACACGCTGCGAACAGTACCCGGCGTAAATCCCTTGATGGTCTTAACTATATCACCATCCCGGTCGAAACCTTTCCTTTTGGTCTGCTGCCGGAAAGTGAACCGGTCGCAGAATATGAACAGACGATCCGCGACCTCTCACAGGAGCCGGTTGTGAATCTGACCGGATTTTCCAATACCGATCTGAAACTCGAATATGGTGCTCCGAATATTGATCTGCTGTCGCTCTACGACCAGCGGTATACCACACTTGTATGTACCCTGCAAAGCTGGGCAGCACTTCTATATAAAGAAGGATTTCCGGAAGCTGCACGGCTTCTGCTTGAATTTGCGGTAGGTACATGCACGGATGTTTATGCATCCTATGAGCTGTTAATCCGCATTTATGAGGAAAACTCGGAAAGCGATAAAATTGCTTCTCTCCTTTCACTCGCACAGGAGATTCGTTCTTTGAGTAAAGACCGGATCCTCACACTGATACAAGCCCACATTCCCCAGGTTGATATCTGAGCCGCTTTTATCGTCCATAAGCAGAATAAATCCGGTCTATGATACGGCTTGCCTCATTCCGGGTCAGCTTTTCCACATCGTAGTCCGGTATTATTTTATGCTGCCCGAGCAGAGAATATAACTTTTGTTTTTGCTGCGGACGGATCGGAGACTCTCTTTTGATCTTATAAACAAGCGGAAACGGAGCAAAAGTCTTCTCCCGTTCTTCCAATGTCTGATTTTTACCAAGTTCCTTCACGAAGATCGAATAAAGCTGTGACGTGCTTTCTGCATCTCCCAAAGCGCGGTGTGCATGATGCTCGATTCCATAATGCAGGCACAGATCCACAAGTCTCCTGCTTGGAAGCTCCGGCAGATAGATCCGGGATAGCCGCAGGGTATCAATCCCTAAATGAGACTGCTCCGGTTTCCACAGGTTCTGGTTCACTGCTGCCTTTTTGAGAAAGGAATAGTCAAACATCACACTGTGTCCCAGAATCACATCATCTTCGAGAAAGTCAAGGATCCTCGGAAGCACTTCCTCACTGTCCTTTGCTTCCAGCAGCTCTTCCTGCGTAATTCCGGTAAGCTCGGTAATCTTTTCCGGAAGTGCGATACCCGGACGGATCAGTTGTTGAAAACGGTCGATGATTTCACCATTCCGTACCTTCACAGCACCTACTTCGATGATTTTATCATATTTCGGATTCAAGCCCGTGGTTTCCAGATCCAGGGCCGTATAATTCTCGGTCACTTCGTTTCGTAAGCCTTTTGCAACTGTTCCATTCCTTCACAGTTACATCCTTTCACCAGATGTTCTGATTTTTATTACAGTGGTTTTACTTTTCGCTGCTTTTTCTTACGTGACTCATAATCCGCACATGCATCGCACAAAAAGCACTCTTCACATTTCGGTGTCGGAGCCTTACAGATCTCACGTCCGAAGGTAATCAGATGAATGTTGCAGAGAATCCAGTGATCCTTCGGCAGCTTCTTCATCAGATCAAATTCTACTTTTTCGGGTTCCGTTTCTTTCGTAATTCCAAGCTTTTTCACAATCCGCTTCACATGGGTATCCACAACGATGCTGGGATCATGGTAGATGTTCCCGCGGATGACATTGGCAGTCTTACGTCCAACGCCGGCAAGGGATGTCAGATCCTCCAGGGAACGGGGCACCTGTCCGTCATATTTGTCGCGGAGTGTCTGACAGCAGGCAATGATATTCTTCGCCTTATTATGATAAAAGCCAGTTGAATGAATGTCCTGCTCCAGCTCCTTCAGATCTGCATCTGCAAACGCATTGACATCCGGATATTTCACAAACAGATCCTTCGTTACGATATTGACCCTGGCGTCGGTACATTGTGCACTCAGCATCGTCGCAATTAATAACTGCCACGCACTGTCATGGTCGAGGGAACAGCGGTAATCTGTTCCATAGTGTTCGTCCAGACGCTCTAATATGTTTTTTACTCTTTCTGCAATGGTCATTTTCTTTCCTCTGTATCCTGACTGCTCCTGCTTCCAATCGTATGATTTCGGGGTCAAAAATCCTCAGCATCATACTATTTTACAATTATAGCAGAAAACTCCCTGCCGTGTGAACATTTCTTCCGAAATCTCTACACGGCAGAGAGTCTTATGGTTTAAGCACCCTCTATTCTTACTTCCAGAACTTCTTTTTCTTGGTTTCCTGCTTTTCAGCGTCGATATTCTTCGCTGCATTTAAGCTGTCTCCGGTTAACGCATCAAACTGCTTTAACAGTTCCTTTGCCTCTCCCGAAAGCTTATCCGGGGTCTGAACAACCAGTGTTACATAGTGGTCGCCACGAACCTCTTTATTACGAAGAGAAGGCACACCCTTGCCCTTTAAGCGGACTTTGGTATCGGTCTGCGTTCCGGGCTTTACTTCATAAATAACTTTACCATCTACGGTATCTACTACGACATCACCGCCCAAAGCTGCAACTGCAAAGGAAATCGGTACGGTAGAGAAAATGTTGTAATCCTGTCTCTGGAAAATCGGATGACGTGCCACGATCACTTCCACAAGAAGATCACCTCTCGGCCCTCCGTTTGTTCCCGGCTCTCCCTTGTCACGGATGCGGACACTCTGTCCGTTATCAATACCGGCAGGAATGGATACCTGAATCTTCTTCCGGTTCGCAATATAACCGGTGCCGTGACAGTCTGCGCATTTCTCTTTGATCACTTTACCTGTTCCGTTACATTCCGGACAGCTCTGTACATTACGGACGGTTCCGAAGAAGGACTGCTGGGTAAATACCACCTGCCCCTTACCACCACATTTCGTGCAGGTTTCCGGACTCGTTCCGGGCTTAGCACCGGTTCCGTGACAGGTTGCACATTCATCCTTTAACGTAAGTTCAATCTCTTTGCTTACACCAAAAACTGCTTCTTCAAATGTAATTCTGACGCTGGTGCGGATATTGGCCCCCTTCATCGGTCCGTTATTCGCTCCGCGGCGTCTTCCGCCTCCAAAGAAGTCTCCGAAAATATCTCCGAAGATATCTCCAAAATCTGCACTGTTAAAATCAAAGCCACCAAAGCCACCAGCTCCGCCGCCTTCAAATGCTGCATGACCAAACTGGTCATACTGACGTCTCTTCTCCGGATCACTTAATACGGCATATGCTTCCGAAGCTTCCTTGAATTTCTTCTCTGCCTCTGCATCACCGGGATTCATATCCGGATGATATTTCTTTGCCAGTACACGATATGCCTTTTTGATTTCCGCATCATCAGCCGTTTTGCTGATTCCGAGCACTTCATAATAATCTCTCTTCTGCTCTGCCATGATTTTATTGCCTTTCCACTAAACCAGATTAAGATGCTACTGCACGAACTGCTTCCGCAGTCCATGCAAGCAACATCTTTTTGTATTTCTTTATGCTTGTGGCTTCATTGAAGTCACACTCTCTTTAGTTTAAACCTCACGGTAGTCGCCGTCAACTACATCATCTGCAGGACCGCTCTGGGCACCCATATCAGGGCCTGCCTGACCGCCCATACCGCTCATGTCAGGACCTGCTGCGCCCTGTGTCTGCTGCATGTTCTCATACATCTTCGTGAACAGAGACTGTGCACTGTTGGTCAGCTTTTCCTTGGCAGCCTTTAATTCATCAATGTCACTGTCGGACATTTCCTGATCTTTGGTTCTGTCAAGAACAGCCTTAACGGCTGCGATGTCAGCTTCTACCTCAGACTTCTGAGAAGCGTCGATCTTATCACCAACTTCATTTAAAGCCTTTTCCGTCTGGAATACGAAGGAGTCTGCCTCATTTCTGGTGTCGATGGCTTCCTTTCTCTTTTTATCCTGTGCTTCATATTCAGCAGCTTCCTTTACCGCCTTATCGATTTCATCATCAGACATGTTAGAACCTGCTGTAATGGTGATGTGCTGTTCCTTACCGGTTCCAAGATCCTTGGCAGATACATTAACAATACCGTTTGCATCGATATCGAAGGTAACCTCGATCTGCGGAACACCTCTCATTGCCGGAGGGATACCATCCAGACGGAACTGTCCAAGGGACTTGTTGTCTCTTGCAAACTGTCTTTCACCCTGTACCACGTTGATATCCACTGCTGTCTGGTTATCTGCTGCTGTTGAGAAGATCTGGCTCTTCTTGGTAGGAATGGTTGTATTTCTCTCGATCAGTCTGGTTGCAATACCACCCATGGTCTCAATGGACAGGGAAAGAGGAGTAACATCCAGAAGAAGGATTTCACCTGCACCTGCATCACCGGCTAATTTACCACCCTGGATAGAAGCACCGAGTGCTACACATTCATCCGGGTTCAGGCTCTTGCTGGGCTCCTTGCCCGTTAACTGTTTTACCTTATCCTGTACAGCAGGAATTCGTGTAGAACCACCAACCAGTAATACCTGCCCCAAATCTGCATTGGTCAGACCGGCATCCTTCATTGCATTTTGAACAGGTACTGTGGTTCTCTCAACAAGATCACTTGTCAGTTCATCGAATTTCGCTCTGGTAAGAGTCATATCAAAATGCTTCGGTCCTTCTGCTGTAGCAGTGATGAACGGAAGGTTAATATTGGTTGTAGTTGCAGAGGAAAGTTCCTTTTTAGCCTTTTCTGCTGCTTCCTTTAATCTCTGAAGCGCCATCTTATCGTTGGATAAGTCAACGCCTTCTGCTTTCTTAAATTCATCGATCATATACTGGGTCAGCTTATTATCAAAATCATCGCCACCAAGGTGTGTATCACCGTTTGTAGCTAATACTTCGATAACTCCGTCGCCGATTTCAATGATGGAAACATCGAAGGTACCACCACCTAAGTCGTATACCATGATCTTCTGTTCTTTTTCGTTATCGAGTCCATAAGCAAGTGCTGCTGCGGTAGGCTCGTTGATAATACGCTTTACATCAAGACCTGCAATCTTACCGGCATCCTTGGTTGCCTGACGCTGTGCGTCATTGAAATATGCAGGAACGGTAATAACTGCTTCGGTAACCTTCTCTCCTAAGTAGCTTTCCGCATCGGCTTTCAGCTTCTGAAGAATCATTGCTGAAATCTGCTGGGGAGAATACTTCTTTCCATCAATGGTACGTCCGCGATCTGTACCCATATCTCTCTTAATGGAAGAAATAGTCTTTTCTGCATTGGTCACTGCCTGACGCTTTGCAGGCTCACCAACTAATCTTTCTCCTGTTTTTGTAAACGCAACTACGGAAGGAGTTGTTCTTGCGCCTTCTGCATTTGCAATGACGGTGGGCTTACCACCTTCCATAACAGCTACACAGCTGTTTGTTGTACCTAAGTCAATACCAATAATTTTACTCATAACTATGTCCCTCCTATGATTATTATCACATTCATTCATGTTTCCATGCAGCTCTGAATCACTTCAGATGCTTATGATACTACTGCTACCATACTGTGTCTTACTACGCTGTCCCTATAGGTGTAACCCCTCTGAAGCTCCTGTGCAATCACACCGGATTCATACTCATCGCTCTCCACCTGCATTACTGCGTTATGAAGATTGGGATCAAACTCCTCACCTACAGCCGGAATTGGTTTCACTTCCATCTTCTCCAATTCTCCGATCAGCTGTTTATATATCATTTCCATTCCTTCCGCAAAAGGTGTTCCCTTTTCTTCTTCAGGAATAGAAGCAAGACCTCTTTCAAAATTGTCCACAACCGGAAGGATCTTCTCGATCACACTCCTGGCTCCGGTCTCGAACATGGCGTTCTTTTCTTTATCCGTTCTCTTACGGAAGTTATCGAATTCCGCCATCTGACGTTTTACCCTGTCTTCCAGTTCATTAATCTTTTCATTCAAAGCATCCTGTTTCTTGTCAGCCTTAAATCTGCTCTTCTTTGCTTTCTTTGCAGCCTTGTCATCCTCTTCGGGTTCTTCCTCCGAAGCAGCTTCCTCTTCTTCACCTGCGATCGGATCTTCGCCATCCTGCGTTTCTACGGTATCGGCATCCGGCTGTATTTCATTCTGTTCCATCTCTTCCTGCAGCTCTTCTGCAGCCTTTGCATCAAACTCATCCTTGATATCTATTGCCATACGTCTCATCCCTTTCTCTGAAGTCCCATAGCTTCCTATGAAATTCTCCTGTTATTCTTTCTTCTTATATAAATCATCCAACTGGTGGGTAATGGTTTTCAAGGTTCCGATTACCTTGTCGTAGTCCATCCGTTTCGGTCCAATAATACCAATCGTTCCTCTCATTCCTTCTCCAAGCTCATAGGTTGCTGTAACAACGCTGCAGTCCTTCATTGACTGGATCGGCGTTTCTTCACCGATATAAACCTGAATTCCTGTATTATTTTCATCCGAAAGATTCTCCTGTACCAGCTCGGTTAACAGCTGTTTCTCTTCGAAGGTATTAATAATGCTGCTTGCCTTCTGCTGGTCAGCCAGCTCCGGATACTTGAAAATATTATTGGCTCCGCTGGTATAAACCTCCAGATCTTCCTCTGCGTGAATGGATTCTGCAATTGCATCAATCACATCTGCCACAATCGCACTGTGAATGCCTGCCTGCTGTTTCAGGGAAGAAATCATCCCAAGATTAATCTCCTCAAGAGTCAGCCCGTTCAGATGAGTATTCAGTAAAATGTTCAGTTTAAGAAGTGTCTCATCATCTAATTCTTCCGCAGTGTGGATGATGTTATTCTTAATCACGTTGCCTTCGACAACGACTACGGCAAGAAGCTGATTCACATCCACTCTCGACAACTGGATAAATTTCAGTTTGTTCGTATGAATGGTTGGCGTCGTGATCATGGAAGCATAGTTGGTATTCACTGCCAAAAGCTTCGCTACCTGCTTCAGAAGCTGATCCACCTTGTCTTCCTTCTGAACCATGACCTCTTTCATTTCTTCGATCTCGCGATCCTTCTGTTCCATCATCGTATCAACATACAAACGGTATCCCTTGTCAGAAGGAATACGTCCTGCGGAGGTATGGGGCTGTAAAATATATCCCATCTCTTCCAGATCTGACATTTCATTACGAATGGTTGCTGAACTTAAGTTCAAGTCCGTATACTTGGAAATCGTACGGCTTCCTACAGGCTCTCCCGTCTCTAAGTAGTTACGGATTATAGCTTGTAAGATCTTGACCTTTCTTTCGCTTAGTTCCATGCAGACCATCCTTTCCCAAATGCAGAGCTCTTATATCTCAGATTCTGCATCTTGTTTTTGTGTTGTTAGCACTCACTTAAATAGAGTGCTAATATCTACAATCATTAATCTATCACTATGCGCAGCTATTGTCAATACAAAAGTATGAAGATTTTGTGAATAAAACAAAAACTGATATAAACAGGTTCATCTCCTGAATATACCAGTTTTGTTAATTACATATCTGATTCTTCTATTGGCCCGCTACGCTTACCGTAGTCATTTTATTATTGATGATATCTGCAATCCGATCTGCAAGTGCCTCGCGTCCGGCATCGTTATAATGCATCTCATCTGCCATATATTCTTCATAATTATCCTCGTTAATGGTGCCAATATAATTATCTACAAAGGATACTCCTCCGCTGCTGGATACAGCATCCAGCTCCTTCTGTACATAATGTGGAATATCTCCATTACCGAGATCGTAGGTATTACCATTATGAAGGTTTCCATCCTCATCCTTGTACTGTGCATAGGTCGGAGACATCACAAAGATCCGGATGTACGGCCAGTTC
Source organism: Bacteroidaceae bacterium (assembly GCA_963650485.1). GTDB lineage: Bacteria > Bacillota > Clostridia > Lachnospirales > Lachnospiraceae > Suilimivivens. The sequence continues at coordinate 12,781 of CAVJLN010000029.1, read as the reverse complement.
TCCTTAATCTTATCAAGGGATACCTTAAGTCCGCCGGTAAACGCCGTAACATCATCCGGATTATCCGGATTGTCCGACGGTGTTCCGATATTATAATCCGTGCTGTCATACATGATCAGAATCACATCCACCTTAGACATGTCCACCGTCTTCAATTCTTCCACTGCTTCCAGATACTTGGGGTCAGGTTCATCCTTTGCGATGGACTCAATCGCGGTAAACTGATTCTGCTCAAGGAAGGTTACTACATAATATAAGTTGAAATGATCTCTGGTATATGACGGATTATATTCCGCATATTTGCACGCGACCGAAGAATCCGGGAAAGCACAGTTATAAACTGTTGCATTTGTTTTCTCTGCAATCTTCGCTGCCAGTCCGTTCTCTCCTCTTTCATCTGAAAAAGGATTGTTTCCAAGGCAGAGAATCGTAAGCTCTCCATCGTCCTCATGTCCCTCCAGAAGAGAACCGTCCATCGGCAGGATCATATCCATGGTCTCTGTATCAAACTCAGATGGATCTACCTGCTCAATATCCGCCTCCGGATTTCGGGTTCCTTTATTCCACCGGTAAAGGCGAAATATCGATACACCCGCAATAATAATAATGAGTGCAATAAACAAAATGTGAATCCAAATGTTCTTATCTTTAAAATCCATCTTACTCCATCTTTCCTTCCAGAATCTCTAATGCCTTCTCAAACTGGCTGTCCGTACCATCTTCATTGTACTTTTCGTAATCCATCTCTACCTCGACATCCGGCGTGATTCCCACTCCGTGAATATTGCGTCCCGACGGAGTAAAGTAAGCACTCGTCGTAAGCTTCAATGCAGTTCCGTCACTCAGATGCCGGATACTCTGCACGATCCCTTTTCCATAGGTCGTTGTTCCAACCAGTGTTCCCTTATTGTAATCCTGAATTGCACCCGCAAGAATCTCTGATGCGCTTGCCGAATATTCGTTGGTCAGTACAACCAGCGGAAGATCAAACTCATTCTCACCATCACAGGTATATTCCTTACGGCTGCCTTCCTTATCCTCAGTATATACGATGAGACCGGCAGGCAGAAGCTTTCTGGCAATCTCAACAACCACGTTCAGATCTCCGCCCGGATTGCTTCTCAGATCCAGAATCAGCCCTTTCATCCCCTTCGCCTTCAGTTCAGCCATTGCTTCGGTATACTGGTCTACAGTAACCGTATCGAATTCACGGATACGAAGATAGCCAACATGGTCGGCACCGTCTACCATACCATAATTTACCGTGGTTGTCTCTATTAAATTACCGCGTTCCACATCAAACTCCAGGTAATCTGACTCTCCCTCACGGTACATGGTAAGATGAACAGTGGTTCCTTCGCGTCCCTTTACCAGACTGACAACCTGCGTCAGGCTCATGCCCTGGGTATATTCATCCCCTACCTTATAGATGATATCCCCCTCCTTGATTCCGGCATTTAAAGCAGGTCCATCCTCCACAAGTCCCGAAATCACCGGAAGCTGCCGGGTCTGATCCAGCGAGATGTAGGCTCCTATCCCATAGGAAACCCCCTGATTGCTGTTCAACACATCCTGAAGCTCTTCTTCCGTATAGTATTCGGAATACGGATCATCCAGAGCCTCGACCATTCCCTTGTAAACGCCGTCCTGAAGCTGCTTTGTTGTCACTTCATCGCCATAATAGGTTTCCTCAATCAGCTTTTCAATGGTCTGCATCTTGGCAAGCGTATCGGAATTAATCACGCTTGCTGCTTCTGTTTCTCCCTGTGACTTCTGATAAAGCTGATATGCCTTTACACCAAGAAATACACCGGACAGTATCCCGATTCCAAGCAAAATTCCGATTAAAAGACCGGGAACGAATCCCTTTCCGGAGGAATTGGACTTATTTACTTCACATTCCAGTGCTTCACTGATTCCATTACTTTCATTTACTGTATTTTCATTATTTTCATGATTTCCGTTATTGCACACTTCAAGCCTCCCAATTGCTGTATTGGTAACTGTTAGTACCTTCACAGTTACCTGTATGGTTACGTTATATGGCTCTTGGCCGTTACTCTTTCAGCAATATTTCCCTAAGATTTCAGATAACTCCAGGGACTCACATAGCTTCCGTTCAGTCGTACACTGAAATGAAGATGATTACCTGTTGAGCGTCCGGTGGTTCCTACTGCTGCAATCTTGTCTCCGCGGGATACCTCCTGTCCCTTCGATACATACAGTGCCGAAGCATGCATGTAAATTGTATAAAGGCTGTCGCCATGATCAATCATAATATAATTTCCCATACTATTGCTATAGGCTGCCGCAACTACAGTTCCATCATATGCCGCGAGAATCGGGCTTCCTCCGGGTGCCGCCATATCAATTCCGTTATGGAACTGCTGTGTCCCCAGAATCGGGTGTGTTCGGTTACCATAGTCATCCGAAATTCTTGTATAGGACGGTGCCGGCCATGCGAACACACCACCATCGTATTTTCTTCCCTGTTCTGCGGCAAGCTTCTTACGCTCTTCGGCAACAATCGCTTCCAGTGCCTTAATGGTTTCGTTCTGCTCGGCAATATCTGCCTCATACTCCTTGATTGCCTGTTCCTTGCTCTGGATATCCGATGACATCTGGTACATTTCACTCTCTTTGGCATCAATCAGCTCATTCAGGGAAGCTTCTTCCTTTTCAACGGCCGCCTTCGCCTCATCCAAAACATCCTTTTCCTCTTCCAGACTCTCCTTGCAAAGAGAAACATAGTTAGCCTGGGCAACATACTGATCCAGTAAATTCCGGTCATATTCCGAAAGCATCTGGATATAGTCTGCCTTGTTCAGCATATCTCCAAAGGAGCTGGAACTGAAAAGCAGTTCCATATAAATCGTGTCCCCCCGTTCATACATAAACTTGATACGGGTTTTCATTGCCTCATACTGCTCCTGCTGGACACGCTGTGCCTCTTCCAGCTCTGCTGTCTTATCTTCTATTTCTTTTTCTTTTTCTGTGATAAGGTCATTAAGCTCATTAATCTTCTCCTGAATTGCTGTCAGATCCGCATCCAGCTCCTGTACATAAGCTGTCAGATCCGCCTTGGACTTCTCAAGCTGTTCCTTCAGCTTCTTAACATCCGTCAGATTGCTCTGGAGCTGTTTCTTTTCTTCTTTGGCCTTATCAATCTCCTGTTCCTTCTCCTTGATGACACTGTTCGTCAGTTCACTGGCATATGTGCTAAGTGCCGGTTTTGCGAATATTCCTAAAACCAGCACTACACAAAGGAACAGGCAGATCCATTTCGTTGTACGTTTCATACCCTGTCCTTATCTATTAAACCCGCAGATGTTTTCTTACTGTGGTAATACTTCCGAGGAAACCGATTCCGATACCAATCAGAAGGGATAACGGAAGCAGGGTCTTAAAGATCGTATCTACCGGTAAGAATGCCAGAATCGTTGTTAAAATATTAAACCTCTGTTCAATGTATTCAATAATTTTATTATATAGCAGATAAATAAGTCCTAATGGAATCAGCGCTCCAATCGCACCAATCAGCATACCTTCAATAACAAACGGTGCACGGACAAAGTAGTCTGTTGCCCCGATATATTTCATAATGGTAATCTCTTCTTTACGGACTGAAATACCAATCGTTACGGTATTACTGATCAGGAACACGGATACAGCAAGCAGAATTGCAATAATACCAACAGAAACATAGGCAATCAGTGCATTCACGCCGGTCAGTGCCGAAGCCGTCACTTCGGAACGGTTCACTTCACGTACTCCCTCCAGTCCTTCCAGATAGGAAACCAGTGTCGGCTGCATGGAAATATCATTCATATAAATTTCATAGCTCGCAGAGTCCGCAAGCGGATTCTCCGTAAAGCCGTCCTCATAGCCCTGGAGATATTCATCCTTAAAGCTGTTCCATGCATCATCTGCAGAAATAAATTCTTTCTTGGAAACCTCCGGACGCTTATCAATCAATGCTCCGATCTCTTCAATCCGTTCCTGACTGATTCCTTCATCAAACAGAACCGTCACGCAGACACCTTCCTGTGCGGTCTTTACAATATTCTGAAAATTCATCAGTACCGAATAGAACAGGCCAAACAGGAACAGACATGCTCCGATTGTGGCGATCGAGGCCAATGAGAACCATTTATTACGGAATATATTAATAAAACCCTGCTTAATCGTATAAAACAATGTACTAATCTTCATCGATATAAACACCCTTCTCTTCGTCACTCACGATAACACCTTTCTTCATGGTAACGACTCTTTTCTGCATTGCGTTTACAATTTCTCTGTTATGGGTAACGACAAGTACCGTCGTACCATTCTCATTAATCTGTTCCAGAAGCTTCATGATTTCCCAAGAATTCTTCGGATCCAGATTACCGGTCGGCTCATCTGCAAGCAAAAGGCTCGGCCGGTTCACCAAGGCTCTTGCAATCGCCACACGCTGCTGCTCTCCACCGGATAGCTGGCGGGGCTTCGCTTTATACTTGCCGGCAAGACCTACAGTAGCCAGAATACTCGGTACATTTCTCTTGATTTCCTTTCCGGGAGTCTGTACGATGCGCTGTGCAAACGCTACATTCTCATATACATTCCGATCCTTCAAAAGGCGGAAATCCTGGAACACAATTCCCAGATTCCGGCGGAATTTCGGGATCTTGCGGTGTCGGATTTTCAAAAGATCATAACCCAGAACACTGATTTCACCGGATGTCGGAACAAGTTCCCTCAAAAGAAGCTTAATCATGGTAGACTTGCCGGATCCGCTGTCCCCTACGATAAATACGAATTCTCCCGGTTTAACATGCAGATCAATTCCGTTCAGGGCAGGCGCACCTGTTGCATATGCCTTCGTTACATTCGTCATGGAAATAATATCTTCATTTCCCGTTCCCTGTTTCTTTTTTCTTCTATTCCTTGGTTCACTCTTAGCCACTCTATTCACCGCCTGTATCTTAATATTCGAAGTTTTCCATAAAGTTCATGTATTTTACAACCATCAGTGCAATCCGGAAGGTAATGGCATCCTCAAAGATACGCAGATCCAGTCCCGTGGTCTTCTGCAGCTTATCCAGACGATAAACCAACGTATTACGATGGATAAACAACTGTCTCGATGTCTCTGATACATTCAGACTGTTCTCGAAAAACTTCTGAATGGTTGTCAATGTCTCTTCATCAAAATCATCCGGACTCTTATCGCCGAAAATCTCTTTAATAAACATCTTGCACAGAGGAATCGGGAGCTGATAAATCAGACGTCCGATACCAAGCTGGTTATACGCAATGATGCTTCTGTCATCAAAGAAAATCTTACCGACATCCATTGCCATCTTGGCTTCCTTATAGGAACGGCTGACCTCTTTAATTTCCTTCACAACAGTTCCATATGCAACACGGATTCCGGTCATGCCTTCCTTCTTCAAAAAGCTCTCCATCGCTCTGGCTGCTTTCTCAATCTCTTTCACGCCATCGCCATCTGAAAGGTCTTTCACAACAATAACATCCCTTTCATCCACAGCAGTAATGAAATCCAGACTGTTCACTCCAAGAAAGCCCCTTAGCATTTCCAGAATGTTGCTTTCTTTATTGTCTGTCTCCACAATCATTGCCACACGGTTCACTTCCGTCTGGATGTGCAGCTTCTTGGCACGACTGTAAATATCAATCAAAAGCAGGTTATCCAGCAACAGATTCTTGACAAAGTTATCCTTGTCAAAGCGTTCCTTATAGGCAATCATCAGATTCTGAATCTGAAAAGCAGCCATCTTGCCCACCAGATAAGCATTCTCATCCGAACCGATCGTTACCAGAACATATTCCGGCTGCTGATCGTCATAAATCTTAAAAAACTGACATCCCTGAATTTCCTGTGAATCTGCCTGGGATTTCACAAACTCAGCAGCTTCCTTCCGTCCTCCGAAGGGCACTTCCGCAGTCATTGCTACTTCCTTACCCTCTGTATCAAGCACCTCAAAATCCACACGTGCAATTGTCTTCAAACCATCGATAGTATTCTGCAAAATCTGATTTGAAATCATATGGCCCCCTCTCTGCGGCTATGCCACAACCTGCTTCATTATACACATTAACCAATACATGAAATGTTTTTTCGTTAATTATAGTAATACGTATTCTATTTTAATACATATGTACAAAAAAATCTACTGAGAATTATGATTTTTTTGTGTATTTTTCTGTACTGAAGTAATAAGTTTATAACTTTTCCTTTACTATTAATTCCAGGAAGTGTTATACTGACCATATAAATATAAGGAAAGGAAAGGAGAGGTTCGATGAATATTCCTGAGTTATCTACCACGATGGCAAATATGAATCTGCAGAATCAGGTCGGGGTTGCCGTTTTAAGCAAAGCTCTCGATTCCACAGAACAGTCCGGTGCCAGTCTGATCAACATGATGGACCGCTCCATGGAGTTATCTGTGAACCCGAATATCGGCAGCAATTTTGACATGTACATTTAAAAATAAAGAGTTCGCGCACGAAGAGTTCGATTTCGAACTCTTCGTGCGCGAGCGGTGTTGCAAAGCAACTAATTTCCTCTCCGCGAGCTGCGCATCCCTGCGGAGCTTTTATTTCCGTGCTATAAAGCAAATGACAGGATATGCTTTTCTCCATATTCCTCTATCACTTATCGGATGAAAACTGATAAATCTTATGTTCTTCCACCTTAATCAGCCGCTGCTTATATAAATTACCGACCGCACGTTTGAATTCATTCTTACTCATGCCGGTCAGGTGACTGATCTGCTCCGGAGAAGATTTATCCCCAACAGGCAGTTCCCCGCCCTGCTCTTCCAAAATCTTCAAGAGCTTCTGTGCATCCTCATTCATCTGGATATATGCTTTCTCCCTAAGGCTTAGGGACAGCTTCCCATCTTTCAACACTTCCGTAACACGGGCTTCCACGGTATCTCCAACCTTCGCATTTCCCAAAGGCTCCTTTTTCGGAATCAAAGCCGAATAACAGTTATCCACGGCTACAAAGGCACCAAAATTATCACTGATTTCATAAAGCGTTCCGGTTACCCTCTGATCCTTTTCATAGGGACTGTCCGTGCGCAGATAATGATAAACCTTCATGGTTGCACATAAACGCTTACTCTTGTCAAGATATAACGCCACCAGACATTTCTCTCCGGGACGCACCTTCCTTACCTGCTCGCGGAACGGAAGCAGCAGATCCTTTTCAAGTCCCCAGTCCAGAAATGCTCCGATCCTGCCGTTTTCCTTTACGGAAAGTAGTGCAGCCTCTCCCAGAGAAATCTTCGGCTGCCGTACCGTTGCAATCATCCGATCCTTGGAATCGCGGTAAAGAAATACTTCGATTTCATCCCCGATCTGTGCATTCTCTGGAACTTCCTTCCGTGGTAAAAGCACCTTTTCCTCCGAATCCGCTTCCTGCTCTTTCGCAAGATAGACTCCGAACTCTACTTTCTTAACTATCGTGAGGGTTTGTCTTTTTCCAATTTCCAACATGTATGATTCCTCTTATATTCCGGTTACTGCTCACTCATATTTCGTTCCAGTAACATATTCTGTTTTCGTAACGATAGGGAGCTGTGATCTGTTCTAATGATACTGACTGTTCAGCCTTGCCCTTCTTGTCCGGTCTTTATGGTATCACAGAATCACCTTTCATAGCAACCCAAATATGTTTCCGAGTAAACAGTAGCAGGATGGCAGAAAAATCCGCCACCCTGCTTACGTGTTACATTTTGTTACGTTTATTTCTTGTTATCCTTTTTTCTGAGACCCGCAATTGATACTGCAGCTCCGCCCATTGCGCCGAACAGAGTAATTACCCAGATAATCATTGCTGCACTGTCTCCGGTACTCGGTCTTCTTCTCTTGCCAAGCACTGCCTGATCCAAACCTCGTCTTGCGCCTAATACCGCTCCGCCTCGTCTGGCACCTAATACTTCTCCTGTCTCAGGATCCGGTGTGCTCGTTGTTGCAGAACTGGGAGTCGGTGTGATACCAGGTGTCGTTGACGGATTTCCTGAAGGAGTAGCCGATGGAGTACTTGAAGGTGAACTGGACGGATCACCTGACGGTGAGGGCGGCGGAGTGGTTACCGTATGCGTATTCACAATCGTAAAAGTCGTTCCGTTCAACGTTATTGCCGTCGTGTAACCGCTGGCATTCGTAATCTCACGAACCGTGTACTCTATGATCTTTCCATTCTGCTTCACCGGAAGCTCTGTCCATGTATAACTCCAGTTGTTGCTACTGCTTAAAGTAACCGCAGAGCCATAGGCTGAACCATCTGCCATCAGCTGAACCTGAATACTTGCCGGTCTGATCTGATCTGCATTATTGCTGTCGTTCCAGATCTTAACAACACTCCTGCCGGTGCGTTCCGGTGTGTAGTTGTTTATTACGCTTAATCCATCTGCCGAATAACTCGTTGTATATCCATCCACGATATCCTCTGTTACCGTATAGCGGATTTCCTTACCTTTTGCATACTTCGGCATGCCTGTAAACTTGTAGCTCCAGCCATCTGATGCTGTTACCGTCTTTTCCGCAACCTTTACGCCGTCTGCAAGCAGATTGATCCTGATACTGCTCGGACGCTTGCCATCCTGATTATTACTGTCATTCCAGGTTTTTGTACCAGAAAGATCAATCGTTTCCGGCTTATGTGTGTTGATCAGGTTAAACCGGTCATTCGTATAATCCTTCCTGGATTCGTATCCTTCTACCTTGATCTCTTCAATGGAGTACTGTATCTTCGTTACTGTTCCATTGACATTCTTAAACTTCGGCAGATTATCGAATCTCCAGCTCCAGGTTCCGTCTGCTGCAGGTGTCACCACCATGCTGTCAATCTGTTCGCCGTCTGCAAGGAGGTTAATGGTAATAGAGGTCGGTCTTAAACCATCCTGATTGTCATTATCATTCCAGGTCTTCTTTCCTTCTACATACACCTTAGGATCATGTGTATTCGTAATCGTAAAGGTGTCTGCACTATAGGCTGTTGTGTAACCAGTAACCGTTCCGATTTCCTCTACCGTATAGACTGCTGTTTTTTTGCCAAGCTTAACCGGCAGATCCGTCCACTCATAGGACCATCCGTTTTCGGAATTCAATGTAACCTGATCCCCATATGCCTTACCGTTAGCTAACAGCTGTACGGAGATAGAATCGGGTCTTAATTCATCCGCGTTATTCATATCGTTCCAGATCTTGGTTACTTTTCTCGTGGTTACTTCCGGCGTATAGTCATTCTCTACCGTATACGTATAATCTGCAGTCTTCGTAATCTTTGGTGTATAGTACTCAATAACATCTTCTGTTATTTCATAATTGATCAGCTTACCATCTGCATATTTCGGGAGATCGTCAAAGGACCATTTCCAACCGTCTGCGGATGATACTGTTGTCTTGTTAATTTCCTTACCGTCTGCCCACAAATGGATTACAATGGTTTCCGGGCGATTGCCTGCTACGTTATCATTGTCATTCCATGTCTTTGTTCCGGAAACCTCCACAGTCTCGGGAATATGGGTATTTTCGATATCAAAGCCGTTCACTGTTGAAGTATAGGTTCCTGTCTGATTGTTCTTATCTACCACAACAGTTTCCTGAATTGTGTAGCCAATCTCAGAAACTTTTCCGTCTACATTCTTGTATTTGGGAAGGTTCGTAAATTTCCACTCCCAATTATCTGCAGCTGTCACAGTTCTGGTTTCATATGGCTTAAGATCGGCAAGTAAGGTAACCGTAATACTTTCGGGACGGATTCCATCCTGATTCTCTGCATCGTTCCAGGTCTTCTTTCCCTCAATGTTTATCGTGTCAGGAATATGCGTATTTTCTACGTTATAACCATCCACAACAGAGGTATATTCTGCTACCGGCTCTTCCTCAATGGTATAAGTGATCTTTTTACCATTCTTGTATTCATCCAGTCCGGTAAAGCTCCACTTCCAGCCATCCTGTGCGGTTACGGTCTTGCTGTCAATCTTCACACCATCTGCCAGAAGATTAATGGTAATCCTTGCAGGACGTTTGCCATCCTGATTGTCTGCATCATTCCAGGTTTTTTCTCCAGATACAGAAACCTTTCCAGGCTCATACTTATTGGTCAGTGTGGTAAGCACACCCGTTTCCGCATTGCCCTCGCTCCGTGTCGTATTAACCAGAGAATATCCCTGCGGAAGATCTCCAGTATGTTCCTCCCAGGTATATCTAAGCAACTGTCCGTTTTCGTACTCATCCAGATCAGACACCGTTGCTTTCCATCCATTACCGGCATTCAGTGTGACTGTAGTATATAGAGTACCGTTCTTCTTTAAGTCAACCTTAAGCTCTGTCGGACGCTTGCCATCCTGATTGTCCTGATCATCCCAACATTTTTCAACAGACACCTTAATCTTACCGGGAACATGCGTGTTCGTCAGCGTTGTAATCCTGCCAGTTGTTGCTGTTCCATCGTCCGTTTCCGTATTCGTCAGGGTATATCCATTAAATTCTGTCGTATTCTCTTCCCATCGGTATTCAACCAGTGTACCGGAATCTGAATACTTATCAAGTCCTGTAACCGTATAGGTCCAGTTGTTCTCTTCGGTTAATACCACTGTCTGGTATGACGTTCCATTCTTTAACAGAGAAACCTTAAGCTGGGACGGACGCATTCCATCCTGATTCTCCTCGTCATCCCACACTTTATGAACCGTTACTCTGGTCTTTTCCGTTGTATGGGTATTCGTAATGGTCGTAAGAGTTCCCTCTGTCACCTTCCCGGTCAATTCATAACCGGCAGGAACGCTCTTTTCATCCCATGTATAAACATTCTTCTGCTTGTTGGTAAACTCATCAAGTCCGTCTACCGTTACCCTCCAGCCATTGTCCTGCGTTAATGTTACGGTTTTGTATTCGTCTCCATTCTTCAACAGGATAACTTCAAGCTGTTCCGGTCGTATTCCGTCCTGATTCTCACTATCGAACCATTTCTTCTCAATAGTCACACTCACCTTACCCGGTGTATAGCTGTTGGTAATGGTGGTCAGATTTCCAACGGTTTCAATATTCGTTAATGTATATCCTTCCGGAAGACCGGTTTCATCCTCTGTCCAGGTATAGGTATTCTTCTGCTGGTTAGTATATTCCGGTAATCCAGTAATCTCGCAAGTCCATTGATTATCTTCCTTCAATATTACCGTACGGACAATCTCTGTACCGCTTTCATTGGTCTTCTTAAGAACTACCTGTATACTGTCCGGTCTCTTACCATCCTGGTTCTCGTTATCATTCCATACCTTCTTAACCGATACATCAACTGTCTGTGGTGTATAGCTGTTGGTTAGGGTTGTAATGCTGCCCTCGGTAACTTTACTGCTCAGGCGGTAGCCTTCCGGCCAGCCTTCTGTATGCTCTGACCAGGTATATTCATTTTCCACACCTGCGGTAAATTTATCCAGATTGCTGATGGTAGCTGTCCAATCGTTCGTCTGATCCAGTGTTACCGTTCCGGCCACAGTACTGGTAGTTCCGTTCTTCTTAATCAGATCCACCGTGATGGTCTGAGGACGGACCCCATCCTGATTCTCTGCATCATCCCATATTTTCTTTACCGTCGCACTCACCTTCTCCGGTGTATGCCTATTCGTAATAGTGGTAATAAATCCATTCGTCGAAGTTCCTGCAAGTTCGTATCCTGACGGCAGGCTTTCCTCTGTCCAGTAATACTGGTTCTTCGCGCCCTGTGTGTATTCCGGAAGTCCACTGACTGTTGCGCTCCAGTTCTCAGATGCTTTCAGTGTTACTTCTTTTGCATAAGAAACGTTGATCCGATTCTTCAGTACCACTGTGATCTCTGACGGTCTGATATTATCCTGATTATTATTATCGTCCCAAGCTTTTATAATCTGTACGCTAACCTCACCCGGAGTATAACTATTGGTAATGGTCGTGATTGTTCCTTCCGTCTTATTCTCTGTCATGGTATATCCATCCGGGAGTTCTTCTTCTGACCAGGTATACCGGATCTGTGACCCATTCTCATACTTGGGAAGATTCTTGATGCCAGATGTCCAGCCATTATCCTGATTCAAGATTACCGTCTGTGAGGTGGCCAATCCGTTCTTTACTAGGGTAACCTCAAGCTGTTCCGGTCTCTTACCATCCTGGTTCTCGTTATCTTTCCATACCTTCTTAACCGATACATCAACTGTCTGTGGTGTATAGCTGTTGGTCAGAGTTGTTACGTTGGTAATCACTCCATTCTCTGTTACAGCCGTGGTATCAGAACTCCTGAGCTCATAACCATCCGGTAATCCTTCCGCTGCTTCAACCCATTCATAGGTATTCAATTGTCCTGCTGTATACTGTGGCAAATCTGTAAATCCAGCCTTCCAGGTATTTGCTTCATTCAGCACAACCCTCTTGAATTCCTCGCCATTCTTATTCAGCACTACTGTAATTTCATCAGGTCTCTTTCCATCCTGATTATTACTGTCATCCCATATCTTCTCTACAGCTACGTTTACTGTTTTCGGAACATAGCTGTTCGTAAGAGTTGTAAGAATACCGTCTACTTTCGTCTCTGTCAGGGAATATCCCTCTGGAAGGTCTTTTTCTACCCAGCTGTAGGTAATTTTACTTCCATTCTCATATTCCGGTAGATTCTGAATTGTTGCAGTCCAGTCATTTGTACTGTTCAGTGTTACAGTTTCAATAACCTTGGTGTTATTCTTCCACAATTCAACCGTAAGGTCAGTAGGTCTCTTACCATCCTGAT
>CAVJLN010000028.1:0-33651 GCA_963650485.1 Bacteroidaceae bacterium | reverse complement strand
AAACCCGTCAGAGAAGAATTTTAATTTTCTGACGGGTTTCTTATAGCTACAGTAAGCGATTCGTAGAATATTTACATTGATATAAACAAGGCGGTTCCACCATCGACTGCAATTCCGTCTTCTGTTACAGAAGCATTGCCACCAACGGTATAAAGGATCTCACCCTTCACATCAGGAACAACCACCTTGCGGTCTGCCGGATGAATGATCACCAGAATCTTTTCTTCTGCGCAGGTACGTTCGTAAATGAGCGGAGCATCGTCGGAGCGGAAGTGGATGGCTGCCATGCTCTGCAGGGCAGGGTGAGCCATACGGAAGGCAATCAGACGCTTTACCTCACTGTAAAGGGAGGTGTCATCTGCCATTTCCTTTTCTGCATTCGGGCGATTCCGGTCGGGATCTACAGGAACATACAGCTTTTCGGAAGGAGCGGAGGAAAATCCTGCATTTGCGGAAGTGTTCCACTGCATCGGAGAGCGGGAACCGGTACGGTTATAGCCGCCCTCTACAGAGGTCAGGTTCTCTACATAACGCATGCCGATTTCATCGCCGTAGTAAATGAACGGAGCACCGGGCATGGAAAGCAGGAATGCAAAAGCGATTTTCATTTCTTCGGGATCGAGGGTACGGGCCAGACGATCCATGTCGTGATTGCCGGACGGAATGCAGATCAGGCCTTTGCCATTGGTCTTTTCGTAGTTTTCACAGTACTTGGCAACGAATTCCTTCGCGCTTCCTTTTCCACGGTGGGAGAAGTAAGGTTCTTCGCAGCGGAAAAGGTCGTTGTAATGGGAAGGGCCGAAGTGCAGCAGGAAGTCCATATGGAAGCCGCCAATGAGACTCTTATCCGGTTCGCCCCATTCGCTGACCATGGCAGCAGCCGGAAATTCTTTATCCAGAAATTCACGAATATCCTGCCAGAGCGCGATTGTACCTTTAGAATCCACATCATTTTTAACAAGGGAGCCGGCCATATCCACACGGAAGCCGTCACACCCTAAGGAAAGCCAGAAGCGCATGATATTCTTTAATTCTTCACGGGTAGACAGAGGACCCTCGGCATCCATGGGCTGCTGCCATTTCTTCTCTGAATCCGGCTGATAGAAGCCATAGTTTAATGCAGGTTGGTGGGAGAAGAAGTTTACCACGCAGGAACCGTCACGATCCGAGATACCACGGATGGTTGCCATATTTTCCGGGGATTCCCATGCACTGTCCGTCCAGACATAGCGGTCAGTGTATTCGTTCTTTTCTGCCTTCATGGACTCCTTGAACCACTTACAGGTAACGGCAGTGTGTCCCGGAACGAGGTCAAGAAGGACATGCATGTCTCTTTTGTGGGCTTCCTGAAATAAATGCACGAGATCTTCATTGGTTCCGTAACGAGGAGCCACGGTGTAATAATCCTCCACATCATATCCGGCATCGCCGAAGGGGGACTGGAAGCAAGGATTCAGCCAGAGGGCGGTACATCCCAGTTCCTTAATATAGTCCAGCTTTTCGATAATTCCGTTAAAATCGCCGATACCGTCTGCATTGGTATCACGGAAGGACTGGGGATAAATTTCATAGAATACGGCATTGGCAAGCCATTCGGGTTGTTTTCTTTCTGTGTTCATAAGTAACCTCCATTATTTCTTGATATGCTTCGGCAGTGCAAAATCACAGTACCAAATTTCATTAGTGAAGCTGATTTAGGGAAACGCTGAACAGTAAATGATTAATCAGCATTTCCTTTTTAGAATTGATTTTCCCTGCTTATAACGATACAATACTATAATAAACAGGATAATTCTACTAAAATTTAAAGTCAGACCAAATAGTATGATTTTTTGCATTCCGTGTATGACAATTGGTATGATTTTTTGCATCGGACAGGTAAACTGAAAGAAATGGAATCATAGGTTTACATATGGGGAAGCGACGATGAAATTATTGGATCTTGTAATTGTAGATGATGAACCGATTTTATTAAAGGGTCTGTTAAAGACCTATGACTGGGATCAGATGGGATTCCAGGTGGTTGGTACGGCGTTAAGCGGGGAGCAGGCGATTGATGTGATCCGTGAGAAGAAGCCGGATGTGGTACTGACCGATATCCGGATGAAACAGATGACAGGCTTACAGATGATGGATACAATACGGCAGACAGACAAGGAGTGCCTGTTTGTCGTATTAAGTGCGTACCGGGATTTTGAGTATGCGAAGGAAGCATGTGATCTCGGGGCGTTTGCCTATTTATTAAAGCCGATCGAGGATGATAAGATGCAGGAAACCATGCAGAATGCATACCGAACCTGCATGGAAAAGCGTTCAAAGGAAGAGCGCATGGAGAACTGGGAAAATCTGGTGAAGAAGGATGCGACGAGCTTCCTGCAGGTCATTGTACAGAAGTATCTGCTTCATCTGATCTCGTTTGATAAGCTGACCGAGGTGTTTGAGACCGTGGATCAACCGCTCGAAAAGGAAGACCGCTTTATTGCAGTGAACGCGGACATTGATCTGGCCTATAAGATTACGAATACCCTGGAATATGAGGCAGCACGGTTTGCCCTGAAGTCCTTTCTGGAAGAAAAGCTGCGGGATCGGTTTGGTTATTTGAGCCTGCAGGGGAGGGGAGAGACTTTAATTTTCCTGATCCGTACGAAGGAGAATGCTACGGTACTTGCCATGAAGCACCTGTTGGAGGAAGCGAAGGAGGAACTGAAAAGCCCCATCATTGCGTCTATATCCAAGCCGTATAAAGGATTACCGGGAATTCGGAAAAGTTATGATGAGGCCTGTGAGCTGTTTACCATGGCAGGTGAGTCCGGATCCGGCTCGTTTACGGTTTATATGGAAAGTGCTTCGCAATATGCCAAAGATACTTCAGCACCGGAGGAAAAACAGATCGGAAACGCACTTCGCAGGAATGATGAAAAGGCATTGAAGGAAGCTTTTATACAATTTCTGTATACCCTGCCAGCTCAGGAAGAGGTGCAGCGGCAAAGGCTTCACACGGTGATGCTGGATGCCGAGGTTTTCTTAGAGGAGACCTATGGCATGTCGGAGGATCTGAAAAGGCAGTTTCAGAATTACTATTCCAATATGCAGAACTTAAGTGCCTCAAAGGAAGTGGATGTGAGCTATAAGATTCTGTGTCGGGCAGTTGAGGAGCGGAAGAGCTATGCTGCAAGCCATGAGGTGAAGGGAAGCCGGGAATATATGGCAGAAGCCATGGCTTATATTGATGAGCATTTACAGGAAGAGGATCTTTCAATTGTGGCGGTTGCCATGCATGTCTACTTGAATCCGGTTTACTTTGGAAGAGTGTTTAAGGAAAGTCAGCAGATGTCCTTCAAAAAATACCTGCTGCAATGCCGGATGGAAAGGGCCAAGAAGCTTTTACAGAATGGAAATGAAAGTATCGGAGGAATCTGTGAACAGATCGGAATCAGCAATCCTTCTTACTTTTCCCATCTGTTCAAGGAATATACCGGGAAGCTTCCCACCGAATATAAGAAAGAATGGTAGTCTTTTAGAAGGGTTACAAGAATTCAACGTATGAAAATAAAGAAAACAACCTCCGGAATTCAAAGAAAATATCTAAAATACACAATCGGACTTCTTCTGCTTGCCCTGTTTTTGTCAAGCGTGGGAGTCTGGTTTTATATGCGCAATATCATGACAGGAATCGTCACGGATAAATACACCTTTATGAATGAAAAGACCGGGATTTCGCTAGATACGCTGTATCAGAAGACCGAGAAAGTGACCGAGGAATGCATTCTGAACGATCAGGTGCAGCAGAGTCTTAAGGCAAAGCCCATGGAAGAGGTGGCACGTAACTCCTTAAGTAAATATTTTGCCTATATTGATCTCGATCATGTTTCGGAATACTGTTACGTGGATAATAAGAAGAATCTGTATACCCGTTCCTACTCGAAGATTCCCTATCAGTATTTTGCGGACAGCCTGCTGGTGGAACAGCTCGGAGATTCCTATGCCGATGCCAGATGGTTTGTAACGAAGGATTATCTGTTTGGAACCGGAGAAGAGGCGCTGTTTATCGGACGCAAGGTGCACAGCCTGAATTATGCGCATGAGCCGGGATATCTGTTTTTGAAAATGGATCCGGAGTTCCTGTATAGCTTGCTGACGGAAGAGGAGGAGCTGACGCAGGAGGCAGCAATCGGTATTATGGATTCGAAGGGACGGATCTGTGCGTACTGGTATCCGGAAGGATTTACCTTATCCGCAGAGCAGGAGACTGTTTTGGCAGACTATGCAAAGCAGAAGGGTGCGGGCTCCATTGTGGAAAACGAAAAAATAAGCGGCGGTGTGTTATCCGTGTATAAACAGGAAAAGTGTGGCTTTTCGGTTTTTACCCTGGTGCCGGAGAAGGTGCTGAGTGCCGGATTTGTTAAGGTATTCCGGGTACTGTTTGTGATCTATCTGCTGGTAATTGCAATTGCGGTGGTATTAAGTATTTATTTTTCTAACAAGTTCACGAAGCCTATCAAGGAACTGAAGCGGGCCATGACGGAATTTAACGGAGAGGATTTCAGCAGGCTGATCCATCTGAATACCAATACCGAGCTTGACCAGATCGGAAATGCCTATAATAAGATGCTTTCCAATATCAGGGAGCTGTTAGAGGAGATTAAAACCCAGCAGAAGGAACTGCGTACCAGTGAATTAAATATGTTGATCAGCCAGATCAATCCACATTTCTTGTATAATACGCTGGACACGATTTACATGCTGGCGAGAATTAATAAAGAAGAAACCACGATGAATATGATCCAGGCTCTGTCCAAGTATCTGCGGCTTTCACTGAGTAAGGGCAGTGAGATTGTTACGGTGGGAGATGAGCTTGAAAACGTGAAGAGCTATCTGCAGATCCAGCAGATCCGGAATGAAAATCTGTTTACTTATACAGTGGACTGTGAAGCGGATCCGGAAGAGACATGGGTGTTAAAGCTGATTTTACAGCCTCTTGTGGAAAATTCGATCAAGTATGGCTTCTGTGAAATATATGAGGGCGGTCAGATTCGGATTCATATCTATAAGCAGGATGGAAAGCTGATTCTTACCGTTTATAACAGTGGGACACCCATTGCAGGGGATATGGCAGAAAAGATTAATGCTTTGAACGGCAGACCCTTATCGGAAGCCAGAAAGCTGTTTCCGAAGAATGCGAAAAACGGCTACGGCGTGAGCAATGTACTGACGAGACTCCGGTTGAAATATGGAGAAGAGGTACGTTTTACTTACCGGGCAGAAGCGGATGGAACAACCTGTACGATCGAGATTCCGGGGGAAGGAGAACAGCATGAAGAGAATTTATAGAAAATTCAGGAAAGGTATGGCGTTCTTTCTTCTGATGCTTCTATGCGGCATGGCAGTTTCGGGCTGTGCCGGGACGGAGAGTGAAAAGGAGGTTGAGGAAGAGAACAATGTGATTTCCATTCCGATTATTTTTACAGTAGATCCGACGACGGGCAGGAAAAACAATCAGGAGCTTGCCGATGCATTTAATGAAGCCTATGCGGGGCAGTATTATCTCGATGTGGAATGGATACTTGAAACGGAAGAGGAATACCGGCAGAATCTCAGAAGAATGAATGCCACGGACAGCCTGCCTGCGATTATTTATGATGTATGTACGGTTCCTTCCTTCTATATCATGATGGTGGAAGAGGGGCGGATTGAAGATCTGACGCCTTATCTGGAGGAGGATCCATCCTGGAAGAATATGATTGAACCATTTGTACTGCAGGGAAGTACCTATACGGATGGTAAGGTATATTTAGGACCGATCAGCACATCGGCGTTTACCTGCTCCGGAATGTTCTGGAATGAGGATCTGTTTACTCAGGCAGGAATTGATCACTTCCCGGAAACCTGGGAAGAATTCTGGGAATGCTGCGATACCTTAATGGAACATGGAATCACGCCGCTTGCCCTGCATACGGAGGGAACCGGCTGGGCGCCTATGCTGATTGCAACCGCAGCCGTGGCAGAAAGCGAAGAAGGGGCAGACTTTATGAGACAGATGCTTCCGGAAGGCTATGAGAATGAAAGCGGTCTGTATCTTGCAGAGGTTTTGGAGAAGCTGTTTTCCTATACAACAGAGGATGCGCTTCATGCGGATTATGATGTGGCGTATACGAATTTCTTTTCCGGAAAGGCAGCCATGATCCCGAATGGGTACTGGATGATCGACCAGATTCCTGAAAACTGGGGAGAAGAGGTGCGGTTTTCTTCCTTCCCGGAGCAGACTTTGGTTGCATCCCCCGAAACCTTTGGCTGGGCAGTGATTTCCGGCTATTCCGATGAAGTAAAGGAAGCAGCGGTGGAATTTTTGAAGTTCCGTACGGCATATAATGAACAGGAGAAGGAAACGTTGTTTGGGCAGGAGCTTTCCGGAAAGCCCCGGGTATTAAAGGATTATCTGAAGGCTTTTTCCGAAGCCCGACAGATTGTTCCGAACTATCAGGTCAAATGGAATTCCATTTTACAGGAAGAGACACTGGGCGTTGCCCTGCCGCTTCTTGCCGAGCAGAAGATCACACCACAGGATTTTGTAAGGATGGCTGATGAAAGTGTACAGGAGTTTGAGGACGAGCAGTAAAAGCATCAGGTTTATTTTTTTGTATTAGAGGTTTGATAATTGATAATGACTCTCATATTTTTTTGATAAGATGAGTACAACAAAGCAAGGAAACGCACTCTTTTATGAAGGCGCGGACCAAAAGAAATGGGAGGATTACTATGAAAAATGTTAAACAATGGCTTGCCCTTGGAATGGCAGCGATCATGACAGCAGGAGTACTTGCAGGATGTGGAAGCACCTCTACAGACTCCACAGATGACAGCAGCGAAAATACGACAACCGAAGCATCTGAAACATCCGAAGCAGCCGATACTGAAGAGGCTTCCGAAGGCGAAACCGCAACAAGCGCCGGAGCAGGATCTGTATATTATCTGAACTTCAAACCGGAGCAGGATGAGCAGTGGCAGGCACTTGCAAAGGCTTACACCGAAGAGACTGGAGTACCGGTTACCGTTGTAACAGCCGCTTCCGGAAATTATGAAACAACGCTGATGAGTGAAATGGGTAAGAGCGGGGCGCCGACCCTGTTCCAGGTAAACGGACCGGTTGGACTTGCAAACTGGAAGGATTACTGCTATGACCTTTCCGGATCCGCTGTATACGGCGAACTGACCAGCGAAGATTTCGCATTAAAGGATGGCGATGCAGTATCCGGTATCGCATACGTAATTGAATCCTACGGACTGATCTGCAACAAGACCTTACTTGCAGATGCCGGTTATACGATCGACGATATTAAGTCCTTTGCAGATTTAAAGAAGGTTGCAGAAGATATTACAAGCCGTTCTTCCGAGCTTGGATTCGCAGCATTTACCTCCGCAGGTATGGACGGATCTTCCGATTGGAGA
Organism: Bacteroidaceae bacterium; assembly: GCA_963650485.1. Classification (GTDB taxonomy): domain Bacteria; phylum Bacillota; class Clostridia; order Lachnospirales; family Lachnospiraceae; genus Suilimivivens. The sequence goes on along the minus strand of CAVJLN010000028.1, from coordinate 26,205 downwards.
TTTAAGACTCATCTTGCAAACCTTCCGATTTACTTCGAGTATAAGGAAGACGGTATCGGATCTACTCCGGCCATCAAAGGAACCTACCTTGATGCCTACCGTAATATCTGGGATCTGTATGTAAATAACAGCACCTGCAGCGGCAAGGAGCTTGCAGCAAAGACCGGTGATGATTCCAGAAACGAGTTCTTAAATAAGCAGGCCGTATTCTTCCAGAATGGTTCCTGGGAATATGGAAACCTAGTTGGTGATGGCAAGTTTACGGATGATGACCTTGCGATGATCCCGATCTACATCGGTGTTGGTGATGAGGCAAATCAGGGACTTTGTACTGGTACAGAAAACTACTGGTGTGTAAATAAGGAAGCTTCTGCAGACGACATTCAGGCAACACTTGACTTTATGTACTGGTGTGTATCTTCCGACAAGGGAACTACTTCCATGTCTGATGAAATGGGATTTGTTATTCCTTTCAAGAGTGCAAAGGAATCTCCGAACTTATTTGTAAAGCAGGACAGCGAATATACTGCAGCCGGTAAGACACCGGTATCATGGAACTTCACAACCATGCCTTCTGAGGAATGGAAGAATGGTGTAGGAGCTGCATTAACCGCTTATGCAGCAGATGAAACCGATGCAAACTGGGATGCAGTCGTAAGTGCATTTGTAGATGGATGGGCAACCGAATATGAGCTTGCCAATCAGCAGTAAATAAAGAAACCGGAATGGGCAGGCAGAAAATACTGTCTGCCCATTCTTTATGCAGAACACTTGGTGAAGACTAGCCGTAGGAGAAGGCTGAGCTTAGTGAGAACGGTACTGGTACATTTAAAGAGTACAAACAGAGCGAAGCACGAATTTAGTGCCCGGGTAATAGGGAGGTTATATTATGGAGAAGGCAATAAAGAAACATGCAGTTATTTTTATTCTGCCCACGCTGGCTGCATTTATCATCGGATTTATTGTTCCGTTTGTGGAGGGCTTATACTTATCCTTCTGTAAATTTACAACAGTAGGAAATGCGACGTGGGTAGGACTTGCGAATTACCGTGCGGCAATTACGGATACTTCTTTCCAGAGGGCGTTTGGATTCACCGTATTGTTCGCCGTGGTATCCATTTTAAGTATTAATATTCTGGCATTTGCGCTTGCCGTTTTACTGACACAAAAATTACACGGAACGAACATCTTCCGTACCGTATTCTTTATGCCAAACCTCATCGGTGGCATCGTGCTTGGTTATATCTGGCAGATCCTGATCAATTGCGTGATGACAATTTTAGAGCAGCCCTTACTTGCGTTAAATGCAACTGCAGGCTACTGGGGACTCATCATCCTGATGGGATGGCAGCAGATTGGTTACATGATGATTATTTACATTGCAGGCTTACAGAACGTTCCGGATTCCTTAATTGAAGCAGCCGAAATTGACGGAGCAAACCACCTGCAGACCTTATTTAAAATTAAAATTCCCATGGTAATGTCTTCCATTACCATTTGTATTTTCTTAACCTTAACGAATTCCTTTAAGCTGTTCGACCAGAACCTTGCATTGACCGGTGGGGATCCGAACCATATGACCGATATGATGGCGCTGAATATTTACAATACCTTCTATGCACGCTCCGGTATGCAGTGGAAGGGTTACGGACAGGCGAAGGCAGTGATCTTCTGTGCACTGGTGATCTTTATTTCCCTGTTCCAGCTTAGAGCAACCAGATCAAGGGAGGTGCAGCAGTAATGAATACAAAGAAAAAAATCGGAAATGCCATATTAGTTGTAATTTTGACAATTCTCTCCCTGTTATGGATTTATCCTGTATTTATGATTTTGATTAATTCCCTGAAAAAGGAATCTGCCATCAGCACCGGAAGCGTCTTCCAGCTTCCCACCGCAGAAACCTTTGCAGGTTTGGAAAACTATATCAATGCTATTGAGTCCAAAGGCTTTTTGAACAGCTTAGGCTACAGCTTATTTATTACGATTACCTCCGTGGCAGCGATTCTGCTTTTCTGTTCCATGTGTGCATGGTACATCACCCGTGTAAAGGGCATCCTTTCGAAGGTGCTTTATTTCCTGTTTGTCTTTTCGATGGTAGTTCCTTTCCAGATGGTCATGTTTACCTTATCACAAACCGCAGATAGGCTTCACTTGAATACACCCTGGAATATCTGGGTGATCTATCTTGGATTCGGAGCCGGACTTGCGGTATTCATGTTCTGCGGATTTGTAAAGTCCATTCCGCTTGAGGTAGAAGAGGCTGCACTGATCGATGGCTGTAACCCCATCCAGACATTCTTTAAGATTGATATGCATATGCTGGCACCAACGATGATTTCCGTAGGAATTCTGGAAGCCATGTGGGTATGGAACGACTACCTGCTTCCAACACTGGTGCTGGATATTAAGAAATATAAGACGATCCCGATGCTCATCCAGTATTTCCGTGGAAGCTATGGAAGAGTTGAAATGGGACCGATGATGGCAAGTATTATGTTAACTATTATCCCAATTATCATTGTTTATCTGTCCGGACAGAAATATATTATTAAAGGTGTGGCATCCGGAGCCGTAAAAGGATAAGAAGGATATCTGGAAGAGCAGATCGTTTTAAGTCCTGAACGGTAGTATTTGAAGATTATCTTTACTAGTAGAAGCCTGAAAAGGCATAAATAGGAGAGAAAGTTCTATTTATAGCAGAAAACACACGATTGGTTCAGAAAAAGGAAAGTACGTCTCTAATGTTGTATGATAAAAAGGAAAGGGGGGTTAGGTTACATGAGTATCCTGAACCTGTTATTGCTTAACATCACGGCAAGACAGGTGTTCTAAGATTCTTTTGGAAGACGGATAAAATCAAAGCATGTAATCGAATGTGAAGAACAGCATGCATAAAGATCTTAGATTTCAGGGGAAGTGATCTTAGACCCTTTATCCAGGTTTGTTCTTAAGAGAATGGGAGATATCAGAGTTTACAACAATCTGAATTGATGGTAAAGTATATTTAATGACACGAATCACAAAAGTAGGGTGCGTATGCGGCAATTTGCCAGGGAAAGCATACAAATCCTACTTTGTGTAGGTTTATCATATTTATTCGGTGTTTATGAATCTTCATAAGAATTTCCGGATGAACCGGAAAGTTCAGAAAGAGTAAGTAATGCAGAAATTAGAATTAAAAGGAACAACGATATTCATTACGGGGGCTGCCGGATTCATCGGAGCCAATCTTGTAATGAAGCTTTTGAAGGAAGAGTCTCCGGTCAGGATTATCGGCATGGATAATCTGAATGATTACTACGATGTCCACATTAAGGAGTGGAGACTTGAACAAATTGGAAAGTTATCCAGAGAACATCCTGAAACGGAATGGATTTTCAAAAAAGGAGATATTGCAGACCGGCAGAGCATCGGGGAGGTGTTTGCGTCCTATGGACCGCAGGTTGTTGTGAATCTGGCCGCGCAGGCGGGAGTCCGGTATTCCATTACGAATCCGGATGCGTATATTTCCTCTAACATGATTGGATTTTATAATCTTTTAGAGGCGTGCCGTCATTCCTATGAGGATGGAAAACAGGGCGTTGCACACCTCGTATATGCTTCGTCTTCTTCCGTTTATGGCGGGAATGAGAAGGTGCCGTTTTCTACGGAGGATCCGGTGGATCATCCCGTTTCTCTGTATGCGGCAACGAAGAAGTCGAACGAATTGTTTGCACATGCCTATAGCAAGTTATATAACATTCCCTCTACCGGCCTGCGGTTCTTTACCGTTTACGGACCGGCAGGAAGACCGGATATGGCCTACTTTGGTTTTACGAATAAGCTTCTTCAGGGGAAGACGATCGAGATTTTTAACTATGGAAACTGCCGCAGGGATTTTACCTATGTGGATGATATTGTGGAAGGAATTGTGCGTGTCATGAAGGGGGCGCCGGAGCGGGTAAACGGGGCAGACGGCTTACCGGTTCCTCCGTATAAAGTATATAATATTGGAGGAGGACATCCGGAGAACCTGCTGGATTTTGTGGATATTCTGCAGCAGGAGCTGGTCGCAGCAGGAGTTCTTCCAGCAGATTATGATTTTGAGGCACATAAGAAGCTTGTGCCGATGCAGCCGGGAGATGTGCCGGTGACCTATGCGGATACGAAGGCTTTGCAGGAGGACTTTGATTATTGTCCAAAGACAGACCTGCGGACCGGATTGAGAAGATTTGCACAGTGGTATCGGGAATTTTACGGTCAGGAGGAAAACAGATGAAGATTGCAGTAGCAGGAACAGGATATGTGGGGTTAAGTATTGCAACATTGCTGGCACAGCACAATGAAGTGATGGCAGTGGATATTATAGAAGAAAAGGTGAAGCTGATCAATCAGCACAAGTCACCGATTCAGGATGAATATATTGAGAAATACTTAAAAGAAAAGGATTTGAAGCTTGTGGCGACCACGGATGCAGAAGCTGCTTACCGGGATGCGGAGTTCGTCGTGATTGCTACACCGACCAACTATGATTCTAAGAAGAATTTCTTTGATACCTCTGCGGTAGAAGCGGTCATCCAGCTTGTGATGAGGGTTAATCCGAAGGCCATTATGGTAATCAAGTCAACGATTCCGGTCGGCTTTACGGTTGCGGTACGGGAGAAGTATCATTGTGACCGGATACTGTTCAGCCCGGAGTTTTTAAGAGAATCCAAGGCACTATATGATAATCTGTATCCATCCAGAATTATTGTAGGAACGGATATGAAGAATCCGGAGCTTTTAGAGGCAGCCAACACCTTTGCGCACCTCTTACAGCAGGGAGCCATCAAAGAGAATATTGACACCCTGATTATGGGATATACGGAAGCAGAAGCTGTGAAACTGTTTGCCAATACCTATCTGGCACTGCGGGTATCGTATTTCAATGAGCTGGATACATATGCAGAGATGAAGGGACTGGATACCAGGCAGATCATTAAGGGAGTCTGTCTTGACCCCCGTATCGGCGATCAGTATAACAATCCGTCCTTTGGTTACGGCGGCTACTGCCTGCCGAAAGATACCAAGCAGCTGCTTGCCAATTATCAGGATGTGCCACAGAATATGATGACCGCCATCGTGGACAGCAATCGTACGCGGAAGGAATTCATTGCGGATCGTGTGCTGGAACTCGCAGGTGGTTACGAAGCGAACGGAGAATATGAACTGGATAAGGAAAAGGAAGTCATAGTCGGGGTATACCGCCTTACCATGAAGTCCAATTCTGATAATTTCCGTCAGTCCTCCATTCAGGGCGTTATGAAGCGGATTAAAGCAAAGGGGGCAACTGTGATTGTTTATGAGCCGACACTGGAGGATGGAAGTACCTTTTTTGGAAGCCGTGTCGTGAATGATCTTTCGAAGTTTAAGGAAATGAGCCAGGCGATCATTGCCAACCGTTATGATGCCTGTCTGGACGATGTAAAAGAGAAGGTCTATACCAGGGATGTATTCCGGAGAGACTAAATGCATGATGGAAAACCAAACGAAAATTTTGTTACTATTAACCGGAGGGACGATCTGTTCCTTCGGGGATGAACAGGGAAACCGGCGGGATGTGGACATTCAGAAGGCGAAGGCGCTGCTCCTGCAATATTTTGAGGAATCGGATTCACCCTGTGCACATGAGAAATTTGAAGTAGTCACCATTTTAAATACGTTAAGTGAGAATATGACGATTCCCAAATGGAATGAATTACTCCGTTTTCTGCAAAAGAGTGATCTTTCACTGTATCGGGGAATCGTGATTGCACATGGAACGGATACTCTGGCTTATACGTCTTCCCTGCTGGCACTGGTATTATCAAAAGTGGATGTGCCGGTATTTCTGGTATCCAGCCAGTTGCCGCTTAATCAGGAGGGCGCGAATGGAAATGAGAATTTCCGGCGTTCGGTAGAGCTGATCTGTGCAGGAATTCATCCCGGTGTCTATGTAGTGTACCGGAATGAAGACGGAAGGTGTCTGCTTCATCACGGAGGACATCTGGTAAGCAGCGGAGATTATTCCAATGACTTTTACAGCCGTGATGCCATATGTTTAACGGAAGCTTTGGGGACAGAGAAAGCGGTGGACAACAAATACATCCGGACTGTGGTACAGCAGGATAAACGAATGGAAGAACTGAATCACGATAAGATCTGCAGGCAGCGCAACGGCAATGGAATAGACTTATGCCGGATTGGAGAACTGAAAAGCGACGTCCTGCGCCTGGAGCCGTATGTGGGACTCAATTATGAACAGATTTCACTTAAGAATGGAATCCGTGCAGTGGTACATGGTCTGTATCACTCGGCAACAGCCTGCATCGGAGGAACGAAAGCAGAGCAGGACTCTCCATATTCCTTACTTCCTTTCCTCGCGCGGTGCAGAGAAGCCAGGATTCCGATGGTGGTAACCCCATGCCCCGAGGAGGCGGTCTATGCGTCTGCCGTATGGATGATGGAAGCAGGTGCAATTCCGGTTTACGGGATGACGAAAGAGATGGTTTATGTAAAGACGCTTCTGGCGGGAGCACTGGGATATCCGTATGAAACATGGATGTCCTTTTTGACAGAAGACGTGTGTGGTGAGTAGACACTGAATGAATTTTTTTGTAAAATAAACATGACGATTCGGAATCGTTTTCCTCGTTTCCGATAACCAATTATTGGTGTTTTTGAGAGAAAGGCGAAGAATAAGATGCTTGCAACATTAATTCCTTTATTTGATGAAAATATGACCGTGAAGGCATACTCTTTATTTACCCAGAAGAAGAACTTTCTTTTAAATCCCAGTTTCTTGGGAACCGGAATGAATGATGGAGTAGGACAGATTCAGGGGTTTGAATTGATTGAAAATATGGGGATTGAAACCCTTTCCGGAGATAAGGAAGTATTTATTTCGGTAAATAATATTTCTCTGTTTACCGATATTGATGAACAGTGCAAGGCACCGCATGACCGTGTGGTACTGCTTGTGGACCATGCAGTTCTGCCGAATGATATGTATATTAACCGTCTGAAGGAATTAAAGAACAGCGGGTATAAGCTTGCCATCCGTAAACTGCCCGTAGCCAGCTTTGAGGATTACCGTCAGGTTCTTCTTCTGATGGATTATATTCTGCTCGATCATAAGAAAATTGACATTACGAAGGCAAGAATTTATTTTACGAAGATTTATCCGAACATCAAGCTCTGTGCCGGAAATATCGACACACAGGAGATTTTTGAACAGTTGAAGGCAGAGGGGGGCTACCAGCTCTATGAAGGAGCGTTCTACCGTATGCCGGTAACGAAGGGAGAGGCCAATGTCGCTCCGTTGAAGGTCAACTATATGGAATTGTTGAATATTGTGAATGAACCGGACTTTGACCTGACGAAAGCAGCAGATGTCATCGGAAGAGATACCGCTCTGGTAATTTCACTTTTGAAGATGGTAAACCACATGACGGTCAATTCTGAAATTACTTCTATCCGTCATGCAGCAGCCATGTTGGGTCAGAAGGAATTGAAGAAATGGATCAACACTGCGGTAACCAGTCAGCTTTGTGCGGATCGCCCGAATGAGATTATGCGTGTTTCTCTGCTTCGTGCGAAATTCGCAGAGAATCTGGCGGTCGTTTTCGAGATGTGCGGTCAGGCAGGAGAGTTGTTCTTGATGGGACTGTTCTCTGTACTTGATCTCATTATTAATAAGCCGATGGAAGAGGCTCTTAAGATGGTGAAGGTTTCTAAGGAGATCGAGGAAGCACTCATTGAAGATAAAGGACACTTCGCTCCGGTATTAGAGTTTGTGAAGCAGTATGAGAATGCGAGCTGGCAGGAAATCGACCGTACCATGTTACTGAACCACATGGATTCCAAGCAGGTATATGATGCATATATTTCGGCTCTGCGCTGGTATCGTGATCTGTTTTCATAGATCTTTAATGTGACATAACTATTCTTCAGCTGCCATATCCTCTAAGGATACGCCAGGATGAATGGTAATGCCGTTCACTTCGACATGGTCGTTGATTTCAATGACGAGGCAGCGCTTGCCGTCGATCTGCAGGGTGTTGACAAGATCCGCACGTTCCGGATTTACCTTTACGACAACGTCGGGAGTCTTTACCTCGAAGGTACGTACATTCGCTACATTGCTCACAAAGAGAGAAGTATCTTCTCCGGCAGCCGCATCATAGAGCTTATCGAAATCGGTCAGCTTTTCTTCCCTGACACCACTCTTTTCGAAGAGATTTTTCACCTGATGCTTATCAAGAGTCAGAGGCTCCGGAATTTCTTTATGCTCCTCAATCATTTCCGTTAAATTCTCATGGATATTTTTTACTACCTCGTATTCCGCTTCGTCACCGAGCGTTTCCTCGATTAAAGACTGAAAGGCTTCCTTCTGTGTCCCGGCAGACAAAGGCAGGGTACAGCCGAGAATGTTTTCAACGAATTCGCTATGTGCTTCCTCCGGATTCTTGGAATAGAAGAGGGTGGAGTGAATATCGGTTGCACGGTCATTAAAGCTCGGGAAGAGAAAGCCGGTTTCAGGCATTTCTACCACCCAGTCACGGATGCGGTTATGGAATTCGTTGTTGATGCTGTCATAGCTTAAGCCGGGTTTTGAGAGATTGACTGGACAGATACAGCACATGATATATTCAAATACCGTATCGGAGGCATCGTCCATGGTTAATCCGTCCGTGGTCTTTCCGGGAACATCATAAGCGTCATGGATGAGCAGAATCAGATAGTTGCCGACGTATTCATAAGTACCGATGATACGGTCATAAAACTCTTCGATTAAGGCATCCTCCTTTAATTTGCTGTCGCGCAGGGCAATAAGGGCAGCTTGGGTGCCGCCTTCCTGTTCGCTTGCAAGGGGGAAGTCCAGATTTAAGAGATTCTTTCCGAGACTTCCCGATAAGGTTTTACGCAATAGTTCAAAGTATTTAAAAATCTCTTCCTCCGGAAGGGAGAGAAAGGCTTCCTTAAATTCGGTCTTTTTATTTTTCTCGCCATCGACATAGCAGCCGCAGATTCTTGTAATGGAGCAGTTGCTCGGGGTATAAAGACGTTTCAGTTCATTGATTTCCTGTTTGATCATGAAGTTTCTTCCTCCTTCTTGTGAAGATTTTTCTGTGCGGTAGAGAGCATCAGTTTAATACGGTTTAACTGGTTTACTTCACTGGCACCGGGATCGTAGTCAATGGCAACAATGTTGCTGAGCGGATAGTGCTTGCGAAGCTCCTTGATAACACCTTTTCCTACGACATGGTTGGGCAGGCAGGCAAACGGCTGGGTGCAGACGATGTTGTTAACACCGCCGTGGATCAGCTCGATCATTTCGCCGGTCAGGAACCATCCTTCACCGGTCTGGTTACCGATGCTTACGATTGTTTTTGCATTTTCTACCGTCTCATAAATGCTGCATGGAGGCGTGAAGTGGGTACTCTTTTCAAAGGCCCGGCGTGCGCTTCCGCGGAGAAATTCGATACCACGGATACCGAAGCGGGAGATCATTGAGGTCTTCTTGCTCATGCCAAGGTAATCTGCCTTATAAATCTGGTTGTAGAAGCAGTAGAGCATGAAGTCTACCAGATCCGGTACAACGGCTTCAGCCCCTTCGGACTCCAAGAGGTCTACGAGGTAATTGTTGGCCGCCGGTGCATATTTCACCAGAATCTCACCCACGATACCGACACGGGGCTTCACTTCATTGGTGATCGGAATGGCGTCAAAGTCTTCCACAATTTGCCGGCACATTTTGTTAAAGGTCGCAAAGCTCATATGTTTTCTGGAAACAAATTCGCGGCACTTCTTTAACCATTTCTGATGCACTTCTTCTACAGAGCCTTTGGTCTGCTCATAAGGGCGCATACGGTAGACACAGCGCATGAAGATATCACCAAAGATAGCAGCGTAGGCAACACGCATCAGCATTTCCGCATTTAAGTGAAAGCCGGGGTTCGTTTCAATACCGCCAAGGTTTAAGGAAATAACCGGGATCTGCGGCATACCGGCCTTTTCTAAGGCACGGCGGATAAAGCCGACGTAGTTGGTTGCGCGGCATCCGCCACCTGTCTGTGTCATAATGACCGCAACCTTGTTGAGGTCATATTTGCCGGAAAGCAAAGCATCCATAATCTGGCCGACCACCATCAAGGAAGGGTAGCAGGCATCGTTGTTTACATATTTTAATCCGACATCTACGGCGCGGCGGTTATCGTTTCCGAGAATTTCAAAGTTATAGCCGCAGGCGCGAAATGCAGCCTCGATGACATCAAAGTGGATCGGAGACATCTGCGGGGCAAGAATGGTATAGTCCTTACGCATTTCTTCGGTAAAGGGTACCTTCGTGATGGCGCTGGAGCGGATGGTACGCTGTTTGTTCTGCTTTTCTCTGACACGAATGGCAGAGAGCAGGGAACGGATACGGATTCTGGCAGCGCCAAGGTTATTTACTTCATCAATTTTCAGACAGGTATAAATCTTATCCGAGCCTGTCAGAATATCATTCACCTGATCGGTTGTAACCGCATCCAGACCACATCCAAAGGAATTTAACTGGATCAGATCTAGGTTGTCCACGGTCTTTACATAGCTTGCGGCTGCGTAAAGACGGGAGTGGTACATCCATTGGTCGGAAACAATTAAAGGACGTTCCGGCTTGGCCAGATGGGAAACGGAATCCTCGGTTAAAACAGCAATATCATAAGAGGTAATCAGTTCCGGAATACCATGGTTGATTTCCGGATCAATATGATAAGGTCTTCCTGCTAAAACGATACCGCGCTTGCCGGTCTCCTTTAAGTACTGTAAGGTTTCCTCACCCTTTTTCTGCATGTCGGTACGGGCTGCGCTTAATTCATTCCATGCCTTTTCACTGGCAGCAATGACTTCTTTGGAGGGAAGCTCTTGAAATTCATGAACCAGTGCTTCGGTGATGGTTTTCAGGTCACGGAAGGACATGAACGGATTCCGGAGAATGACTTCACCGCGTTCGATTTCTTCCACGTTATTCTTGATATTCTCGGAATAAGAGGTAACAATCGGGCAGTTGTAGTGATTATTGGCGTCCTCAAATTCATTACGCTCATAAAAGAGAGCAGGATAGAAAATGAAATCGACCTTCTGGTTAATAAGCCAACTTACGTGTCCGTGTGCTAACTTGGCCGGGTAACATTCGGATTCACTCGGGATGGACTCAATGCCAAGCTCGTAAATCTTGCGGTTGGATACCGGAGAGAGAATCACGCGGTAGCCGAGCTCTTTAAAGAAGGTTGCCCAGAACGGATAATTTTCGTACATGTTAAGGACACGTGGAATACCGACAGTACCACGCGTGGTTTCTTCAGCAGAAAGCGGTTCGTAGCCGAAGACTCTCTTTAATTTATAATCGAACAGGTTGGGAACGTTGTTCTCATTTTTCTGCTTGCCAAGACCACGTTCGCAGCGGTTGCCGGAAATATACTGACGGCCGCCGGAGAACTTGTTGATGGTCAGACGGCAGTTGTTGGTACAGCCCTTACATTTTGCCATGCTGGTTTCAAACTGCAGGGACAGAATCTTGTCAAAGGGCAGCATGGTTGTTTCGTAGTCTGCACTGTAACGTTCCCTTGCAATGAGAGCAGCACCGAATGCACCCATGATTCCGGCAATGTCCGGACGGATGGCTTCACAGCCGGCAATCTTCTCAAAGCTTCGCAAAACGGCATCATTATAGAAGGTTCCACCCTGTACCACGATGTTTTTGCCAAGAGCAGAAGCATCGGATACCTTGATCACCTTAAATAAGGCATTCTTGATGACGGAGTAGGCAAGTCCTGCGGAAATATCCGGAACGCTGGCGCCTTCCTTCTGTGCCTGTTTTACCTTGGAATTCATGAATACGGTACAACGGGTACCCAGGTCGATCGGGTGCTCGGCAAAGAGCGCGGCCTTTGCAAAATCATGGACACTGTAATTTAGCGATTTGGCAAAGGTTTCGATAAAGGAACCGCAGCCGGAGGAGCAGGCTTCATTAAGCTGCACGCTGTCTACGGTCTGATTCTTGATCTTGATACACTTCATATCCTGACCGCCAATGTCCAGAATACAATCTACGGAAGGATCAAAGAATGCTGCCGCATAATAATGGGCAACGGTCTCTACCTCGCCGTCATCCAGAAGGAAAGCCGCTTTCATAAGCTGTTCCCCGTATCCGGTAGAGCAGGAGCGGACCACATGTACATCGGGAGGGAGCTGCTCGGAAATTTCCTTCATGGAACGGATAGCGGTTTTTAAGGGACTACCGTCGTTACTGCTATAGAAGGAATAAAGCAAAGAGCCATCTTCTCCGACAAGTGCAATTTTCGTTGTAGTACTTCCGGCGTCGATACCCAGATAGCAGTTGCCGTGATACGTGGATAAATCGGCAGTTTTTACATGATGGGTTTCGTGGCGTTTACAGAACGCATCGTATTCTTCTTTGCTTGCAAAGAGAGGCTCCATACGTTCTACTTCAAATTCCATTTTGATATCCGAAGAGAGCTTCTGTACCATTTCTTCCATGGTATAAGAAACTTCTTCCCTGGCATTTAATGCAGAACCAATTGCCGCAAATAGATGGGAATGTTCCGTTTCAATGGTATGCTCCTCGTCCAGCTTTAGGGTGCGGATAAAAGCAGCCTTTAATTCGGACAGGAAGTGGAGCGGACCGCCTAAAAAGGCAATGTGGCCGCGGATCGGCTTGCCGCAGGCAAGACCGCTGATGGTCTGGTTTACGACCGCCTGGAAAATGGAAGCCGCAAGGTCTTCCTTGGTTGCTCCTTCGTTGATGAGGGGCTGGATATCGGACTTGGCAAAAACACCGCAGCGGGCTGCGATGGTGTAGAGGGACTTGTAGCCCTTGGCATATTCGTTTAATCCGGCCGCATCGGTCTGCAACAGGGAAGCCATCTGGTCGATAAAGGAGCCTGTACCACCGGCACAGATTCCGTTCATACGCTGTTCCACGTTACCACCTTCAAAATAAATAATCTTGGCATCCTCACCACCTAATTCAATCGCAACGTCTGTTTTCGGTGCAATTTCCTTTAATGCAGTGGCAACCGAAATAACCTCTTGGACAAAGGGAACCTTCAGATGATTGGCAAGGGTTAATCCACCGGATCCTGTGATCATGGGGTGAAGCCTGATATTTCCTAATTGACTGTATGCATCACTAAGAAGGGAATGAAGTGTCTCCCTGATGTTTGCGAAATGTCTCTTGTAGTCGGAAAAAAGGATGTTGTGTGCACTATCCAGAATGGCAATCTTAACGGTGGTTGAACCGATATCAATGCCGAGTGTATATTGCTTGTTTTCCATATTTACCGCCTTTCGTTTCCTATTTGTAACTATTCATAGCCATGCAAATTATGGCAACAAGCTTCGCTAGACTCACCTTTGGTTCGCACTAAGCTTGAAACAACCTCACTAAGTGCTCTACTCAAATATGGACGTCGAATGCCTGCATTCGTAAGGACATTTGACATAATTTATATGGCGAAGCAACCACATGAGTAAAATTTAAGCTGTGAAACAGCGGTTTTACGAATGTGGTTCTGAATAGTTACGTTAATGTCTGTGTGGTCACCATGTGATTATACGACACGAATCGTCAAAAAGCAACGGAACATTTACGTTTACATTTTGAGGCCGGAATGATAGAATGAATGGACTAATAGTTTTTGAAAGGCGTAAAAGAATGAGTAATTTTGAAAAGAAATTTGGCAAATATGCAATTAAAAATCTGTCATTGATCCTGATTATGTGTTATGCATGTGGTTATCTTATGAAATGGATCAATCCGGGTTTTTTTACCTATTTGTATTTGAATCCGTATGAAATCATTCACCATTTCCAGATCTGGAGACTGGTGACCTGGCTGATTGTTCCACCGGACAGCTTTGATTTCTGGACACTGTTAATGCTTTATTTTTACTATTCGATCGGGACGAGCTTGGAGCGGACATGGGGAACCTACCGGTATAATGTCTATATCTTTTCCGGCATCCTTTTTACGGCGGCAGGAGCCTTTATCCTGTATGGAGTAAGTTCCCTGCTCGGGGCACAGAGTCTCGGACTGTGGATGACCGTGGATGGTTATATCACGTATCCAACGATGTTCAGCACTTACTATGTCAATATGTCCATCTTTTTAGCTTATGCGGCAACCTTCCCGGATTATGAAGTCTTGTTGTTCTTCATCCTGCCGATCAAGGTGAAGTTCCTTGGCATTATCTATGGAGCAATGCTGGTTTACCAGTTCATTGTCGGTTACGGAACAAGCTCGGCACTGTTTTATTATAATCTCGGTATCCGTTTTGTGATTACCGCATCCCTTCTTAATTTTGTGGTATTTTTCTTTACCAGCCGTAAGAAAGTACGCAGGGGACCGATTAAAATTATCCGTCAACAGGTTGTGAAGCAGCAGCTGCGCCATGAAACGAAGAAGAGCAGCGGAATCACCCGGCATAAATGTGCAGTCTGCGGAAGAACGGATGAGACGAATCCGGAACTGGAATTCCGTTTCTGCTCGAAATGTAACGGAAATTATGAATACTGCCAGGAGCATCTGTTTACCCATGCGCATGTACAATAAGATATTAGGCATCAAAGTCGAGGGCTTTTACCCCCGACATCATTTTAAGTCTGGGAAAGAAGGATCACTATGAATAAAGAAGTACTTTTTGCACAAAAGCTCGGAGAGCTCCGGGAGCTTGCAAAAGAACAGGGCAATTACGTGACAAAGGAGCAGGTTGCAGAGGCATTTGCAGAGCTGGAATTTCAGGAAGACCAGTTCCAGATGGTGTATGATTATCTGACCAAGCACAAAATCGGCATTGATGAGCCGGTGGATCTGGATGAATACCTGTCAGAGCAAGAGGTCGATTACCTCAAGATGTATGAAGAAGAGCTGGCTGAGATGGAGCCGGTAACCGATGGACAGCGGGAGGCCATTTTGTTAAGTGCCATGGCAGGAGAAACGGATGCCCAGAAGCATCTTGTTGAGATTTATCTGCCGCAGGTCATTGAGATTTCGAAGCTTTATACCGGACAGGGCGTTTATATCGAGGATCTGGTCGGGGAAGGAAATCTGGCTCTTGCACAGGGCGTCACCATGCTGGGGTGTCTCGAACATGCCAAAGAGGCAGAGGGGATGCTTATGAAGATGGTTATGGATGCCATGGAAGAGCTGATTCAGGAGAATCTGACGGAAAAGGACATTGTGAAGAAGGCCATTGATCAGGCAAAGAAGGGCGAGAAGAAGAAACAGGCAGCGCAGGAAGAGAAGCAGGAGAATACAACGATATGAATTTTTTTGAAGGAACTTCAGAATATCAGGATTTTAAATATGTATTACAGGATGTCAGGACAGTATCGCTGGGCGTGAAATACACCTATGAGGAGCTTTTACAGGATGAGCGGGTGCCGTTTAAGCTTCAGGCAATCATTTCCCAGTATCTGTTAAAGGAAACTTCACCACAGACAACTCTCGAGAGTGAATTTTATTACATGGAAAAGGGAACCTTTGTATATGAAACCTACCGTCAGCTGAAGGCAAGGGTCAAGGTACGCACCCAGACCGTAAAGAAAACGATGACCGGGAAAGAAAAGGTTGTTTATAAGGAAGAAATCTGGACGGTGGAGGAGCTGGTACAGATGAATCTTGCGAAGAAAAAAGCAGCCGGGCTGATGATTGAAGAGATTGAGTTATCCAAGCTTGGTTTAATAACATTTTCAATTTGAAGTAACGGTTCAGCCATTTCTATAGGGTGGACGCCCGATATGAAATGAGTTGCCGAAAATTCGTATATGTCAGTCAATCTGTACAATCCGGCAGCTTGTGAATGGGCATGGCTGAATAGTTACGGAATATAATTAGAAAGAAAACGGAGGAAATGAAGGAAACGATGAAAAGCTTAACAGGACTTAATCAATACGAGGTAATCGAAGAACGCCACATCGGGGATCTGAATTCAGACGGTTATCTGTTAAAGCATAAGAAGACCGGAGCGTATGTAACGCTGCTTTTAAATGATGATGAGAATAAGGTATTTTATATTGGCTTCCGTACACCGCCTAAGGACAGCACGGGTGTTGCACACATCTTAGAGCATTCTGTATTGTGCGGATCCAGGGAATTTCCGGTGAAGGATCCGTTTATCGAACTGGCGAAGGGATCCTTAAACACCTTTTTAAATGCAATGACCTATCCGGACAAGACGGTTTACCCGGTGGCGAGCTGCAATGATAAGGACTTTAAGAATCTGGTACATGTTTATCTGGATGCCGTATTCTATCCGAATATTTATAAGGAAGAGAAGATTTTCCGTCAGGAAGGCTGGCACTATGAGATGGAGGATGTTGATGCGCCACTTACCATTAACGGAGTAGTTTATAATGAAATGAAGGGAGCTTTTTCTTCGCCGGACGATGTGGTTTCCCGCGAGGTAATGAACGGATTATATCCGGATACCACGTATGGACTGGAATCCGGTGGTGATCCGGAGGTCATTCCGGAGCTTACTTACGAGGAATTCTTAAAGTTCCACGGCAAGTATTATCACCCATCGAACAGCTTGATTTATCTGTACGGAAATCTGAATCCGGAAGAATACCTTACATTTCTGGATGATCAGTATCTGTCCTCTTACGAGACATTGGAAGTGGATTCGGCAATTCCGTTACAGAAGCCGTTTGAAGAAAAACGCTGCGTGAAGCGGGAATATTCTGTCATGGAAGATGATACAGCAGAAAATGAAACATATCTTACCTATAATATTGCGATGGGAAGCAGCCTAGACCGGGAACTGTATATTTCGATGGATGTGCTGGTGCATGTGCTCTGTTCCGATCCGGGATCGCCGGTAAAGCAGGCCCTTGTGGATGCGGGAATCGGTGATGAGGTGTACAGCTATTCTGAAACCGGCATTGCACAGCCGTACTTTTCCATTACCGCAAAGAATGCTTCCTCCGCACAGCAGGAGCAGTTTGTTTCCATTATTGAAGAAGAACTGCAGAAAATTGTGAAGCAGGGCATTGACAAGAAAGCGCTTCTTGCAACCTTGAATGAATTCGAATTCCGCTACCGTGAAGCGGACTTTGGTTCTTATCCGAGAGGACTGATGCTTGGCCTGCAGGCGCTTGACAGCTGGCTTTATGACAAAGAGAAGCCGTTTATCCATATTGAAGCTAATGATACGCTTGCATTCTTAAAGGAAAAGATTGAGACTTCCTATTATGAAGATCTGGTACAGAAGTATTTTATTGATAACCGGCATAAAGCAGTAGTTGTTGTAGAACCGGTACCGGGACTTACCGGAAAGAGGGAAAAGGCACTTGCCGATCGTCTTGCTGCGATGAAAGATCAGATGACAGAGGAAGAGAAGCAGGCGGTTGTGGATGCGACAAAAGAGCTCCACGCTTATCAGCAGGAGCCGAGCCCGAAGGAGGATCTTGCGAAGATTCCGCTTCTTAAGAGAGAGGATATGAAGAAGGAAGCTGCGGCTTATGTCAATGAGGTGCTGGGCAGCAAGGAAGCTCCTGTTTTGTATCATCATATTTTTACGAACGGAATCGGTTATCTGAACCTCGTATTCGATGCTTCTTATGTGCCGGAAAGGCTGTTCCCTTATATTGGAATCCTTAAGAATATTTTTACCTTAATGGTAGACACGGAGCATTATTCCTACAGTGATCTGTATAATGAAATCCGGATTCATACCGGTGGAACGAAGATGGTATTTAATGTGTATACCAATGCGGAAGATGGGACGAAGGTTAAGCCGACCTTCGAAGTGCGGACAAAGTTCCTGCTTGATCAGAAGGATAGGGCGGTAGAGCTTTTGGAAGAAATTCTGATCCATGCAGATTTTTCGGATACGAAGCGTGTATATGAAATCCTTGCGGAGTGCAAATCCGATATGCAGGCCTCCATGCAGAGTGCAGGTCACAGTCTGGCAGCAATACGTGCCATGTCCTACTTCTCAAAGTCTGCGGCAATCACCGAACAGGTAAGTGGTATCCCACAGTATCGATTACTTGAGGATCTTACGAAGAATTTCGAGGATTGTAAGGCGGAACTGATTGCAAGCTTAAAGGAACTCTGTAAATATCTCTTCCGTCCGGAGAACCTGCTGTTGGATTATACCGCGCCGAAAGAAGGCTATGCAGGAATAGAGGAGGCAGTAGACCGTCTCCGTAGGAATCTTCATACTGAGGAAATTGTTAAGGAAACCTATGAGCCGGTTCTTGAAAAGAAGAATGAAGGATTTTTGACTGCCGGACAGATTCAGTATGTATGCCGTGCCGGAAACTTTATCAGGGAGGGTCTTCCCTTTACGGGAGCCTTACGGGTGCTTAAGGTGATGATGGGATATGATTATCTCTGGAATCAGGTTCGCGTGGTTGGCGGAGCATACGGATGTATGTGCAGCTTTGCAAGAAACGGAGATGCATACTTTGTTTCCTATCGAGATCCGAACCTTGAAAAAACGATTAAGACCTATGAGCAGGCGGCAGATTATATTAAGAACTGTAAGCTGGATGAGCGGGAGGTGACCCAGTTTATCATCGGGGCAATCAGTGATCTGGATACACCGATGACTCCGGCTGTGAAGGGCGTTTATTCTCTGGGCGGCTATATGACCGGGCTGTCCATGGAGCAGTTACAGAAGGAGCGTGATGAACTGCTTGCGGTCACGCCGGAAATCATTCAGGGACTGAGCAGACAGGTTGCAGCCTTCATGAAGCAGAATTACATCTGCGTGGTCGGAAATGGAAATAAATTAAAGGAAAGCAAAGAGTTGTTTATGAATATGGAGCAGTTGTTCCGGTCTTAAGGTACGGCTCCGTGCATGGGATAAAAGAGGCTTTCCTGTCAGAAACGAGGGAGGTTAAGAAGGATGAGAAAAAAGATAACGTGGCGTTATGTTGCTTTGGCAGGTCTTATGGCTGTAGGATTAACCGGCTGCGGTGCCGTTTCAAAGAGCGCACAGACGGAAGCAGCAGTGGCAGACGCTGCTTATATGGGCGATGATCTGTACAGTTATGACAATAGTTATGTGGAAATGGCAGACGAAGACTATGACAGTGCCGCCGGTTCTACAGAAGCTGTAGAAAAGGTACAGGATACCAGCCGTAAGCTGATTAAAAATGTCGATATGTCTGTAGAGACCGAAGAGTTTGACACCCTTCTTGCCAATGTGGAAAGAAGGATCGAAGCGCTTGGCGGTTATATTGAGACCAGCAATGTCTATAACGGAAGCTCGTATAACAGTTACAGCAATCTTCGCGACGCCAATATTACGGCCCGGATTCCTGAAGAGAAGCTGGATGAATTTCTGTCTCTTGTTTCCGAATCCTCGAATGTGATCAGCAAGAACGAGAACGTAACGGATGTGACCCTGCAGTATGTGGATCTGCAGAGCCATAAGGAGGCGCTGCAGACCGAACAGCAGCGGTTATTAGAGCTCCTCGAACAGGCAGAAACCATTGACGATATCATCACACTGGAGAGCCGTCTTTCAGATGTACGTTATCAGATTGAAAGCATGGAGTCTCAGCTTCGCACCTTCGACAATCAGGTATCTTACAGTACCGTTTACCTGTATATTGACGAAGTAAAGACCTATACACCTGTAGCGGAACAGACACGCCTTCAGAGGATGACGAGCGGATTTGTAAACAGCCTTAAGGGAATAGGAAACGGCTTCCTTGATTTTTGCGTTGGATTTGTGGTTGCCCTTCCGTACCTTGTTGTCTGGGCTGTGATTATTGTTGTGGTCATTCTGCTTATCCGGTTGATTGTGAAAAAATCTAAGAAGAGTCGTGAGAAAAGAGCCTTAAAGCAGCAAATCAGGGAACGGGAACGCCAGGCTGCCTATGAAGCGCATCTTAAGAATGAGGAGAAAGAAAAAATCCAGACAACAGATACAGAAAACAGCCGGGTACAGGAAAAGAAGGAGAAGCCATGAAGGAGAATTACAAATCCGGATTTGCCACACTGATCGGAAGACCCAACGTCGGGAAATCCACATTGATGAACTGTCTGATCGGACAGAAAATCGCGATCACATCAAGCAAGCCGCAGACCACCAGAAACCGGATCCAGACGGTGTATACCTCGCAGGAAGGACAGATTGTTTTTGTGGATACACCGGGAATCCATAAGGCGAAGAACAAGCTTGGCGATTACATGGTAAACATTGCAACACGCTCTTTAAGAGATGTGGATGTCATACTCTGGCTTGTGGAACCGACAAACTTTATTGGGGCAGGAGAAAAGCATATCATCGAACAGCTCAAAGGAATTAAAACGCCGGTGATTCTTGTCATTAACAAGATTGATACGGTGAAAAAGGAAGAGCTGTTCGGCTTTATTGATACTTACCGGAAAGAAATGGATTTTCAGGAGATCGTTCCGGTATCAGCCTTAAAACAGGAAAATACGGAAGAACTTATTAAGTGCATTATGAAATATCTGCCGTATGGACCGGCCTTTTATGATGAGGATACGATTACCGATCAGCCACAGCGACAGATCGTGGCTGAGCTCATTCGTGAAAAGGCGCTGCGCTGCCTTGATGAAGAGATACCGCACGGAATTGCCGTAACCATCGAAAAGATGAAATGGCGTAAGGGAAGTAAGGGAACGATCGTGGACATCGAAGCCACCATTATCTGTGAACGGGAATCCCACAAGGGAATCATCATCGGAAAGCAGGGATCGATGCTTCGTAAGATCGGCCAGTCGGCGCGCCGGGATATTGAGGAGATGCTGGAGGAGAAGGTAAATCTGCAGCTCTGGGTAAAGGTTCGCAAGGACTGGCGGGACAGCGATCTTCTTCTCAAAAATTACGGATATAATCCGAAAGATAACGAATAGAAAACGTCAAACTGCAAACCCTAATCACAGAAGACAATTTAGGGGGCACAGGATGAAAAACGTAAATTACTGGGATCAGTTTTTAAGCACAGGAAAGATCGAAGATTATCTGGCCTATCGGAGGGAAGCTTCCGCGAATGCCGGAAAACAGCAGGAAGAAGGGGCTGAAATTCATGCAGGAATCGGTCAGGGTTACAGGGATGGTGCTCGAGGTATCACCTGTAGGAGAGACGGATAGAAGAGTGGTTCTGTTAACAAAAGAAAGAGGCAAAATTTCAGCGTTTGCCAGAGGGGCGCGCAAGCAGGGAAGCAGGCTGATGGCAGCCACCAATCCATTCTGCTTCGGTGAATTTGTACTTTATGAGGGCAGAAATTCCTATTCTTTAAGTGAGGCTGTGATCAAAAATTATTTTGAAGATATGCGTACGCATTTTGTAGAAGCCTGTTACGGTATGTACTTTTTAGAACTGATGGATTACTACACGAGAGAAAATAACGACGAAAAGGCGATGCTTCTGCTCCTTTACCAATCCTTACGGGCATTGCTGCATGAAGCCTATGACAACCGGTTGATCAGATACATATTTGAAATCAAGGCGGTCGTGTTAAACGGCGAATACCCGGGACTTCCGAAGAACAAGGACTATGAAGAGTCAACACAATATGCCTTGCAGTATATTGCTGACAGCAGCGTGGAAAAGCTGTATACGTTTAAGGTTTCGGATGAAGTTTTAAAGGAACTTGAGGAAATTGCAGGGATTTATCAGAGAAGATTTGTGGATCGGAAAATGAAAAGCCTTGAAATCCTTGAGGGACTCATATATAATTGATTGGGTAAATTCTTCCGAAAGAGGAGAAGAGAATTTTTATGAGGAAAAATTATCAGCGTGTGAATTGCCTTTTAGCAGGCGTTCTGTGTGTTGCTTTTGCAGTAGGCGGAATGACGGCATGCGGGAATGCCATGGGAGCAGAAGAATCCGTGATTACGGTATCTAGGGACGGAACAGTAATCGATACGATCCGAGAGCCGTTTGATCAGGATTATTACAGCCAGCAGGAATTGCAGGATGAGATTTTAAAGGCTGTAGCCTCTTATAATTCCAGAATGGGAAACGAAGCGGTTACTGTATCGAAGGTTCAGGTGGACGGTGGCGTTGCGGATGTTGAGATGAAATACCAGAGTGTCGAAGATTATGCTGCCTTTAACCGGGAAACATTTTTTATCGGAACCCCGGCACAGGCAAGGCTTGCAGGCTTTGATCTCAATAAGGTTTACTCTGCAGTTTCCGATCCGTCAAAGACTATGGGCATGGCAGAGCTTTTTAATACGGACGGGATTCTGGTGCTGATTACGGATACTGCGCAGACCGTAGAGTTGAGCCACAGGATCCTTTATACTTCGGATGGCGTGGAGGTTGCGGATCATGCGAAAGCATTCCACGTACAGAGTGATGAAAATGATCAGATTTCCAAGGAAATTTGTGTAATATTTAAAGAATAATAACGAGAGGTAGATGGAACAATGGAAAAGACAATGGAAAAAATCGTAGCATTGGCAAAGGCAAGAGGATTTGTATATCCCGGATCTGAGATCTACGGAGGTCTTGCCAACACATGGGATTACGGAAATCTCGGTGTGGAATTAAAGAACAATGTGAAGAGAGCATGGTGGCAGAAGTTCGTTATGGAAAATCCCTATAACGTTGGTGTAGACTGTGCCATCTTAATGAATCCACAGACATGGGTAGCTTCCGGACATCTGGGAGGTTTCTCCGATCCTCTGATGGACTGCAAGGAATGTCATGAACGTTTCCGTGCAGACAAGTTGATCGAGGACTTCGCGCAGGAGAACGGAATTACACTGGAGAAACCCATTGATGCTTTTTCACAGGAAGAAATGAAGAACTTCATTGAAGAACACAACGTTCCCTGCCCGACTTGCGGCAAGCATAACTTTACCGATATCAGACAGTTTAACCTGATGTTCAAGACCTTCCAGGGCGTAACCGAGGACGCAAAGAACACGGTATACCTTCGTCCGGAAACCGCACAGGGTATTTTCGTGAACTTTAAGAATGTACAGAGAACCTCCCGTAAGAAGATTCCGTTCGGTATCGGACAGATCGGGAAGTCCTTCCGTAACGAAATTACTCCCGGTAACTTTACCTTCCGTACCAGAGAGTTCGAGCAGATGGAATTGGAGTTCTTCTGCGAGCCGGGAACAGATCTTGAATGGTTTCAGTATTGGAGAGCATTCTGCCGTGACTGGCTGTTAAGCTTAGGAATTAAGGAAGATGAAATGAGACTTCGTGACCACGCTCCCGAAGAGCTTTGCTTCTATTCCAAGGGTACGACCGATATTGAATTCCTGTTCCCGTTCGGATGGGGCGAATTATGGGGAATCGCAGACAGAACCGATTACGATTTAACCCAGCATCAGAATGTATCCGGTGAGGATATGAGCTACTTTGATGATACCAAGAATGAACGTTACGTCCCTTATGTTGTAGAACCGTCTCTTGGAGCAGACCGTGTGGTACTGGCTTTCCTTTGTGCAGCTTATGATGAAGAGGAGATCGGAGAAGGAGATGTGCGTACTGTGCTTCATTTCCATCCGGCACTTGCACCTGTGAAGATTGGTGTGCTTCCTCTTTCCAAGAAGCTGAATGAGGGTGCAGAGAAGATCTATGCGCAGCTTTCCAAGAAATATAACTGTGAATTTGATGACAGGGGAAATATTGGTAAGCGTTACCGCAGACAGGATGAAATCGGAACTCCATTCTGTATTACATACGACTTTGATTCCGAAAATGACAATTGTGTGACCGTACGTTTCCGCGACTCCATGGAGCAGGAGCGTATCGCAATCGCAGATCTGGATGCTTACTTTGCAGATAAGTTTACATTTTAACAGCAGCACTCTGTATAGAACTGAAATCAGGCATCTGTGGAAGCGTTGACCCACAGAGCCGCTTGAAAATACAAACAACGCAGAAATGGTGAGATCATGAGACAATTCACTTCAGATGAATTAAGAAAAACCTGGAAACAATTTTATATTGACCGTGGACATGTAGATGTAGGAGCCGTTTCCCTTGTGTCGGACGGATCTACCGGTGTACTGTTTAACGTAGCAGGTATGCAGCCCTTGATGCCGTATCTGTTAGGACAGAAGCATCCTCTTGGAACCAGACTTTGCAACGTACAGGGCTGTGTACGTACCAACGATATTGATTCGGTTGGTGACAAGAGCCATGTAACCTTCTTTGAAATGATGGGAAGCTGGAGCCTTGGTGATTATTTTAAGAAAGAAAGATGCCAGTGGAGTTTCGAACTGCTTACACAGGTTTTCGGCTTTGACGCGGATCATCTGGCTGCTACGGTTTTTGCTGGAGATGAGAATGCACCGAGAGACGAAGAAGGTGCACAGTACCGTATCGCTTCCGGCTTTAAGAAAGAGAATATTTATTACCTTCCGGCAGAGGATAACTGGTGGGGACTCGAATATGGACCCTGCGGCCCGGACAGTGAAATGTTTTATGTGGCAGACCGCCCGGACTGCGGCCCGGACTGCGGACCCGGATGCCACTGCGGTAAGTATACCGAGCTTGGTAATGACGTATTCATGCAGTATGAGAAGCACCATGACGGTCATCTGACCCCGTTAAAGCAGAAGAACGTGGATACCGGCTGGGGCTTAGAGCGTATTCTTGCATTCCTAAACGGAACAAGAGATGTATACCGTATCGATCTGTTTGCCCCGGTAATTGCTTATATTGAGAAGGTTTCCGGAACGAAATACGAAGAGGATGAAAAGCTGACCAGATCCATGCGTATTCTGGCAGACCATATCCGTACCAGTGTCATGCTGATCGGTGATGAAGCAAAGCTTCTTCCTTCCAATGTAGGAGCCGGATATGTTCTCCGTCGCTTGATCCGCCGTGCAGTAAGACACGGCCGTATGCTGAATTTGAAGACCGAGGATCTGCTTACGATTGCACAGATGTACATTGAGGATATTTATGCAGAAAGCTATCCGCTATTAGTTAAGAATAAAGAGTTCGTTCTTTCCGAGCTGAAGAAAGAAATTGACCGTTTCGAGAGCACTCTGGAAAACGGTATGAAGGAATTTAAGAAGATTCTTGAGCAGAAGAAGGAAGAGAAGTCTGCTGAAATCGATGGAAAGAGCGCTTTCTATCTGTATGATACCTTTGGATTCCCGATCGAACTTACCGTAGAGCTTGCACAGGAAGAGGGCCTGAAGGTCGATGAAGAAGGATTTGTGAAAGCCATGGAAGAGCAGAAGCAGAAAGCAAGAGATAACCAGAGCTTTTCAGCAAAGCTTTCTACAGATACCGCATTATATGATGAATTAGAAGAAAGCTTAGTCAGCGAATTCGTAGGATATGATACCCTGCAGGCAGAGAGCAGCATTGCAGCCATTGCAAGTGACGGCAAGTGGCAGGATGCACTTTCCGAAGGTCAGGAAGGGACTATCATTACAGCAAAGACCCCGTTCTATGCAACCATGGGTGGACAAAAGGGCGACTTTGGTGTGATTAAGACGGGAGACGGGATCTTTGAGGTGACCGATACCGTGAAGGTTCCGGGCGGCAGAATCGGACACATTGGCAAGGTGGTATCCGGCATCATTAAGAAGGAGGCTTGGGCTAGTCTTTCCGTATCCTCTTTAAATCGTGGAAATACCTGTAAGAATCATACAGCAACACACTTGCTGCAGGAAGCGCTTCGTGAAGTGTTAGGTGATCATGTAGAGCAGTCCGGATCCTATCAGGATGGAGAGAGAACCCGTTTTGACTTCAGCCACGGGCAGGCAATGACCGCCGAAGAATTAAAGAAGGTAGAGGAAATCGTCAATGCCAAGATTGCAGAGGATCTTCCGGTGGAAACCAGGGTTATGAGCCTTGAAGAAGCGAAGAAGACCGGTGCAATGGCACTGTTTGGAGAGAAATACGGAGATACCGTCCGCGTTGTCATGATTGGAGATTTCTCCAAGGAATTATGCGGTGGTACGCATGTCGGACATACCGGAGAGATCACATCCTTTAAGATCTTATCCGAATCCGGTGTTGCAGCAGGTGTGCGTCGTATAGAAGCCATTACCGGAAACAATGTAACCGCTTACTATCAGGAAATGGAAGAACGCTTAAATGCTGTAGCCAAGGCATTAAAGACTTCGCCCGCAACTCTCCTTGACCGGGCTGAGCATCTGATGGCAGAAATGAAAGCGTTACAGAGCGAAAACGAATCCTTAAAGAGCAAGGCAGCCAAGGATGCACTTG
>CAVJLN010000027.1:0-34486 GCA_963650485.1 Bacteroidaceae bacterium | reverse complement strand
ATATCACCCTCCCATATGATTGTCAACACTAATTTTAAAATTTTTTCAGATATTCTTCAACAAACTTCGGGATCCTTGATTTTACTGGGTTCTCCAACATTTATTGTAACTATTCAGAGCCAAGAATTTTATATTTTAACCAGTTCATACTGATCCGTTCCAAGACCGATCCTGACCGCATGAGCAATACAGGTTTTCCATTCGGTATCAGGATGTGTCATGCGGAAATGATCATGGTCATGGACTTCCTCATGCTTTTTTATATTCTCTCCCAGTACGCTCTCCGGAATCGGTGCTGCCTGATTGCACAGATCGGCACAGGCCTGATCGAGCGCTACCGGATCAAACGATGCCAGCATACCGATATTGGGAATAATCGGAATATCATTTTCCGCATGGCAGTCGCAGTTCGGTGACACATCACAAATCAAGGACACATGAAAACAGGGACGGCCTTTGCACACGGCAAGACTGTACTCTGCTATTTTATAATTTAACATGGTAAGGGAATCTGCAAAGTCTGCTGCGATGGCATCCTTCGGGCACACGGCCAGACATCTTCCGCAGCCTACGCATTTCTCATGGTCGATGGATGCCTTATGATTCTCGATGACCGGTGCTCCATGCGCGCAGATTCTGCTGCATGCGCCACATCCCACACAGGCAGCCTGGTTCACACTTGGTTTTCCTTCGCAATGCTGTTCCATTTTGCCGGCGCGGGAACCGCATCCCATGCCAATATTCTTCAGTGCTCCGCCAAAGCCTGCCATTTCATGTCCTTTAAAATGAGTCAGGGAAATAAATACATCCGCATCCATAATGGCATGCCCAATCTTGGCTTCTTTTACATATTCTCCATCAATCGGAACAATCGTTTCATCGGTTCCCTTTAATCCATCTCCGATAATCACGTGGCAGCCCGTCTGATAAGGAGAAAATCCATTCACATATGCGGTCTCCAAATGATCGAGCGCATTCTTCCGGCTTCCTACATATAAGGTATTACAATCGGTTAAGAAGGGCTTTCCTCCAAGTTCTTTCACATAGTCTGCTACCACCTTGGCATAATTGGGGCGTAAAAAAGCAAGATTACCATATTCTCCGAAATGGATTTTAATTGCCGCATACTTATCGGTAAAATCAATCGTCTCAAAACCAGCGGTCTTCATCAGCCGATGAAGCTTCTGTAACAGATTTTCATGTCCGGTTGCCTTAAAGGATGTAAAATATACTTTCGCCTTTTCCATAAAGTTTTCTCCTTAAATTCCATTTCTAAATTTAACGGTTAAAGTACTCTCTTTTGTCATATAAATGCCGGCATTTGTTCTAATTACAATTCAGGATCGCTTCACCGTTTTCATTCTTTAGCTTCACACTTAACGAGTCAATTGTCTGTATATCTTCCACAGGGTATTCTCCGACTACCACAAGCTCGGTCTCTTCGTTCGGTCCTAAAGTCCCCTGATAAGCTGCCAGATCATTCAGCAGCATAGTGGTCAGTGCATCCTTCTCTCCACCATTCAGTTCGATCTTCACCCGAACCGCTCCAGGTTGGATCTGAATCGCCTGCTCTTCATTCAGAAGATTTCTTAATGTAAATTTCATAACCAGAAGATTATTTCCGGGTGTTGCATTCATTACAAAATAGATTTCATTTCCATTCTTTGGGTAAAACTCAGCCGCTTCATATCCGGAACAGGTTAAAGAAACATCATGCAGACCCAGAATCTGTTCTGCATTTACCTGCACCTGTGCTTCTTCCTGCGCAGCATTTTCTGCTTCCTGCTGTGGCTTCTGCGGAATATTGGTATCTTCTGCCGGTGCCTGCGTGGTTTCTTCCTCCGGCGTTTCTTCCTCATTCGTAAGTGTAGAAAGGTCTACCAGCTTTCTCTGATAATTCGCATCATGTTTCAATACGGCAGTGGATGCATATTCCACAACCATCGCCTCCTGTTCCTCACTAAGTGACGGAATCGTATTGCCGCAGCTGCAAAGGCTCACAAGTAATGCACCTGCAAGAATTCTTATAAATGTTTTTGTCTTTTTATTCGTCATCTGTTTTACCTCATTACGGATATAGTAACATTTCTATTTTCCTTTATCAAGTTCAAACCAGAATTCTACTCCATTCTCATAATTCAGCACACCATATGGCTGATTCATGGAATCCATAATGGCCTTCACAATAGATAAACCGACTCCGTTGCCTCCATAAGCTCTGGTTCTTGCCTTATCCACCTTATAAAACTTTTCCCAGATATGTGCAATACTGTCTTCCGGAATTGGGATTCCCGTATTGAAAACCGATACTCTCACCTTATTCTCTGCGGACCGTACCCGTACTTCGATAATCTTCTCTCCATCCACGTGATTCATGGCGTTGGTAAAGTAGTTATTAAACACTTCTTCTACACTGAATTCATCTGCCCAGACATGAATTGGCAGATAGTCTTCCATTTTAAGCTGTACACCCTTCTGCTCACAAAGCAGTACCGAGGACTGCAGATAATTCCGGATAAGTTCCACCACATCAAACCGTTCCATGGAAATGGTCTTATTTCCAAACTCCAGCTGATTCAGTGTAAGAAGCTTTTGCACCATCTGGTTCATCTTAGATGCTTCATCAACAATGACCTCACAATAATAGTTCCGGCTTTCTTCATCGTCGTTCACACCTTCCTTTAATCCTTCCGCGTATCCCTGAATCAGTGCAATCGGCGTCTTCAGCTCATGGGATACATTGGAAAGAAACTCCGTTCTCATCTTCTCCATTTCATTCTTCTTCTCGATGTCACGAAGAAGCTCATTGTTCGCACTCTTCAATTCAGAAATCGTCGTTTCCAGCGTTTCGGACAGCTGGTTAATGTTCTGTCCTAAAAGTGCAATCTCAGTCCTGCTCTTGCCCTCATATTTCGCATCAAAATCCAGATGGTTCATCCGTTCGGAAATCTGCGTCAGTTCCTTGATCGGTTCGGAAATCTTTCTGGATACCATCATGACAATCAGTGATGCCAAAATTGCCGCTCCAATTCCGATATAGGCAAGGAACTGATTGGCCAGGGACACACTTTCCCGGATACTTTCTACAGGGGTTCTCAAAAGGAACAGGTTCCCGTTATCCAAAACCCCCCACAGGTCAATGAAATCCTGCTGCGTCCGGTCATCCTTTAATGCAATCATCTGATACTTCTCATTATCCAGAATCGTCCTATGCTCCTCCGTCGTATCCTGATTAAACAGATAACTCAATAACTGTTTGGAAAGCAGTTCATAGTTATTGGCTGAGGTTTTGAGTGTCTTTGCCTCGGCATCCAAGATAACAATATTAATGTTATTCTTGGCACAGATATTCTGGAACTGGATATCAAACTTGTCAGAGGACAGTGTACCGTTATTGGAAGAAGCGTTGATGACACGATATGCTTCCAGCATGGCGTGCTTCTTATTATTAATGTAGTAACGCTCCAGAAATGTATTATTAATAAACCAGCACAATAAAATAGTGCCGGCCATTAGACATCCGAAAATAATGGTAAACTGTCGTTGAATCGAGTATTTATATTTCAAGTTTGTCCCTCTTTTCTTCTTATTATTTTGTTGTCTATTCAGAATTGATTTTACACCATTTTCAGTGCGCTTTCTACCCAGTACACATAATCTACATATTTGAAAAGCCATAGTCGGAATCCATAACCGGGAAATTGAATCTGGTTAACAGCCAGATCATCCCCTGTTTCCTCAGCCTTCGGTGCCAGTGCTTCCTTTCTTCCCAACTGCTATCGTTCAACATGTATCGTATTTATTATGTTCCTTATCCTGCATTGCAACGGTGAACTGGCATTATCCGTGATTTTAGTACTATAAATCACCGTGTATAAGGAAATAAAAAAGAAGCCTGTCTTTTCAAATCAGACTTCTCCTTACTTTCCTATGAATTTTGTGATGTTTAATCACCCATTTTATAGCCAACGCCCCAGATTGTCTTGATCAAATCGCCCTTGTCTCCCAGCTTGCTGCGAAGCTTCTTCACATGTGTATCAATCGTTCTGGCATCTCCGAAATAATCATAATTCCAGACATGATTCAGGATCTTTTCTCTGGATAATGCTATTCCTTTATTTTCCATAAAATAGGTAAGCAGTTCAAATTCCTTAAAGCTTAATTCCACCGGATTTCCATCAATGGTAACGCTATGTGCGGTCTTATCCACAACAATGCCGCCATATTCCAGGAGCTCGGTTTCTTCTGCCTGATTGGTTCTCCGCAGCACAGCTTCTACGCGGGCCACCAGAATCTTCGGGCTGAACGGCTTCGTAATATATTCGTCAACACCAAGCTGGAATCCCTGAAGCTCGTCTCTTTCATCACCCTTGGCTGTCAACATGATGATGGGAACCTGCGAAGTCTGACGGATCTCACGGCATACTTCAAAGCCATCCATCTTCGGCATCATCACATCAAGAATAATCAATGCAATATCCTTGGTTGCATAAAACAGATCAAGTGCCTGGCTGCCATCTTCTGCTTCCAGCACTTCAAAATTACTTTTTAAAAGGAAATCCTTTACCAGCTTCCTCATACGGCTTTCATCATCTGCTACCAGTATTTTCAATCGATCCATTTATGTACCGCCTTTCTCAGGTAATCTTCCTTATGTTCTGTTCGGAGTATCCTCTGTCGCTTCCGATGATGCCGGATCATCCTTCCCGCTCTCTATCTGCAATTCCTGCTCTTTCTCTTTGACCGCTTTCTCACGTTCTGTCAGCTCCTGCTCCCAGGAGGCATACTGGTTCTGAATAGCCTTCCGATAATTCAGGGCATTCGCATTTTCACCGTTTAAGGTAATGATAAACAGTACTGCCACCAGCAGAACCAGAATGACGTTTGCAATCACAGAAACCCGCATTTTATCTGCGGCAGTCATTTTCTTCTTCGTAGAGGGATGAATCCGTTCCTTCGCGACGCCTTTATTCTCCTGTTCATCTACTTTTTTGAAATGAAAGGTGTGGTACAGCGGAATCGGGCGGATCCGTTCTGCGTCTATTCCTTCTTCCTTTAATCTTGCCTGCAGGAATTTCAGATACTCCCATCCTATAGGGGTAACGAAAATTCTTTCATCCAGTACTTTATCATAAATTGCCAGCGTATTCTCCGGACTTCTTCCGGCAATGCGCTGTTCAAAATAGGTTGCCTTTTCAATTTCAAGTGCTGCTTCACTGGCATCGGATATGCGGTCAAACCGGTAGCCTCCAACAACAAGCTCTTTCTGCTCTTCCATACAAGCTCCTTATCCCGGCATCTTATTCGTTTGCAATAAACAGAACACCGAGTGTTCCATATCCGCAATGGCTGGATACAACACCTCCGGCTCTGGTTATGCAGATTTCATCAAAATAATGAAGCCCGTCCAGATAATCATACACTTCCTGAACGACCTTGGGATCACTTCCGGAGTGCGTGATAAACACACGATCCCTGTGTGCATTCAGAATAGCGGCTTCCATATCCCTCACATAGTCCAAGGTCGCACGCATGATATTTCCTCTGTATTTTTTTGCAGGCTTCATTACCCCACCTACAACAACGATCTGCGGATGGAGTTTCAAAGCACCGCCCGCCAGAGCAGCCAGTCCACTGCAACGGCCTCCACGATAGAGATAGGTTAATGTATCTACCACAAAGCTTGCCCGTACCAGGGGTTTTAGCTCTTCAATCTTTGCGATGATTTCTTCGGATGTTTTCCCTTCCTTCGCCATAATAGCTGCTTCAATGACAAGAAGTCCGATGCCGGTAGAAAGATTTGCCGAATTGATTACATGGAAACGATCCTCAGCTTCCAGTTCCGTGGCTGCCATATGCATCACATTCCCGGATGTCGACATATCATCTGAAATGGAAAAGGATATGATCTCATCTCCCTGATCCAGACAGGAGCCGGCTGCCTTCATCACATCTTCAATCGAAACAGCCGAGGTCTTCGGTGTCGACTTATGTTCGTCCGACCACTTGTAAATCTCATCAGGTGTAATATTCACTCCATCCAGGAATTCCTCTTCTCCAAGCAGAATATGCAGAGGTAGAATGGTGATGTCATAGCGGTCAACCAGTTCTTTGGATAAGTCACAGGTACTGTCTGAAAAAATGCGAATCATATTCGGTCTCCTTCATCAAACTTGTCTTTCTGTTTTCTGTAATACAATGTAACTATTCAGATACAATACAATAATAAGAAGCCCGGCAAACCACCAGGCTTTTAAGCTGGAATAGGCGGGAGTCGAACCCGCGTCCAAAGACCCATTCCCTGTCCTTCTACTATCATAGTCATCCGATTTCGTGATTGCTCACCATTCCCTCTGCCTGACGGAGGTAGACGCCCTTCAGGTTTCAGTAGCTTCATGGTACGCCCATGGGGGCAAAGCTTAGCCCATGTCGTTTCCTACATCATTGATGCCTGGGTCTTAATGTGTAGGTGCACTAAGTCAGACAGCTGCCCTTAGGCAGCAAATGCTAATTTTTCGTCAGCGTTTATATTTATTTTTGCGATTTGACGCATCGCCTGCGGATAGCTTCTCCAGCTGCAAGACCCCTGTCGAAACCTTTACTATCCCGTGTTGAGTTAGTATTATGAACTATTCTGGTAATATGATGTCGGAGGCAAAAGCCCTCGACTTTGATGCCTACGGATTGTTCCGTGCTTCGCACTCTCTCAATCCTACCCAATATTATATAATAATGTATTCAAAAAAGCAACTGTCTTAGGCACGGAGGCGGACTTTTAATTCCTTCTCAGCTTCCCGCTTCTGATCTTTTTTTGCAATATCCTGCCGCTTGTCGTACAGCTTCTTGCCTTTGGCAAGACCAATTTCGATTTTGGCTCTTCCATTGCTGAAATAAACCTGCAGGGGCACAATGGTATATCCCTTCTCGGCACTATTGCCGATCAGCTTCTGAATCTGCGATTTGTGCAAGAGGAGCTTCCGGACGCGTAACGGATCTTTATTGAAAATATTACCCTTTTCATACGGGCTGATATGCATACCGTAAATGAATACCTCACCGTTTTCAATCCGGATAAAAGCTTCCTTAATACTGCATTTCCCCATACGCAGGGATTTTACCTCCGTTCCATGTAAAACAAGCCCTGCCTCATACTTTTCTTCGATAAAATAGTCATGATATGCTTTTTTATTATTTGCTATAAGCTTCAGTTCTTCTTTCGCCATAATCGTAAGCCTTTCTGATTCCTTCTGCTAATTCTGCAGCACAAAATCCACGGATTTTATCTGCAGATCGACATCATCCACAATCACACCCACCTTCTGTCCAAGCCGTAAGGTTCTTCCGGTATCCCGGCCAATCATTTCATATGCCTGTTCATCGTAATAGTAATAATCGCCTGTCATACGGGATACATGAACCATGCCTTCTACGGTATTGGGCAGTTCCACATAAATTCCCCATGCTGTCACACCGGAAATCACACCTTCAAACTTCTCTCCGATTCTACTCACCATGTACTGTGCTTTCTTGAGCTTCTCGGTTTCACGCTCTGCCTCGTCGGCACGGCGTTCCATCTGGGAGGAATGCTTTGCCACCTCCGGAAGGATTTCTTCATAGTGAAGAATTTTCCTGCCATCCATTCTGCCCCGGAGCTGTTCCTTGATAATCCGGTGAATCTGCAGATCCGGATAACGCCGGATTGGTGAAGTGAAGTGGCAGTAATACGGACATGCCAGTCCAAAATGTCCCATACATTCCGTCTGATAAGAAGCCCGCTTCATGCTTCGAAGCGTCAGTCGGCTGAGCAGTGCCTCTTCCGGAGTTCCCTCAATCTTCCCCAAAAGCTTCTGAATTTCTTTGGGATGAATTTCGTTATCCCCGGTCTTTACCTTTATATTATATCCGAAGTTCCGGATAAAAGTACCAAGCTTCATAATCTTTTCCGGATCAGGAGTTTCATGGGTACGGTATACGAACGGAATCTCCATCCAGTAAAAATGCTGTGCTACGGTCTCATTCGCAAGCAGCATAAAATCCTCAATGATCTTATTGGCAATTCTTCTTTCATAAGGTTTAATGGAGATCGGATTGCCTTCTTTGTCCAATTCAATTTTACTCTCTGGGAAATCAAAGTCAATGGATCCTCTGCTCTTTCTTTTTTCACGGAGAATGTCTGCCAGCTCCTTCATACAATGGAACATTGGAACCTGCGCTTCATACCGCCTGCAAAGCGCCGGATCATTTTCTTCCAGAATCTTATTCACATCGGTGTAGTTCATGCGTTCATTCACATGAATGACACTCTCCACGATTTCGTGGTCGATGACATTCCCTTTTGGATCTACGGTCATAAGACAGCTTAAAGCAAGACGATCCTCTCCCATGTTCAGGGAACATATGCCATTACTCAATACATGCGGCAGCATCGGAATCACCCGGTCGACCAGGTATACACTCGTCCCTCGTTCCAAAGCTTCCCGATCCAGCGCTGAATTTTCCTGTACATAGTTCGACACATCCGCAATATGCACTCCCAGATAATATTTTCCAGCTTCATAGGACAGGCTGATTGCATCGTCTAAATCCTTCGCATCCTCTCCATCTATGGTAACGGTCATGAGCTCCCGCAGGTCTTTACGTCCTGCGCGGTCTGCCTCCGATACTTCCCTGGCTACCCGCTCTGCCTGATTCAGCACCCGTTCCGGAAATTCCGTCGGAAGCTCAAAGCCCTTCACAATCGATAAAATATCCACTCCAGGATCGTTTACATGTCCAAGAATCTCCATAATTTTGCCTTCCGGCTTATGCTTTGCATCCCCATAATCCGTGATCTGTGCAACCACCTTATGTCCGGTGACGGCTCCCTTCGAACGCTCCACCGGAATAAAAATATCCGTATTCAACTTCTCATTATCGGGAATCACAAAGCCATAACTCTTGCACTTATCATAGGTTCCGACCACCTGCTCAATTCCGTGCATCAAGATCCCGGTGACCTTGGCTTCCTTGCGCTTACCATGCTGTTCCTTAAGAATCTCCACCTGAACCGTATCCAGATGAAACGCACCGCCTGTATACTCCTCGGGTATAAAAAGATCTTCTTCCTGACCTTCGATCTCCACGAAGCCGAAGCCACGGCTGTTGCTGATAAAGGTTCCTACCTGGTACCTTTCCTGCCCGTCTCCCTTGATATACTTGCCACGCTTCGTCATCTGAAGGCTTCCTTCATTTAGTAGCTCTTGGAGAATCGATTTTAATTCTTCCCGCTCCTTCGGCTCTACCTGCATGAATATTGCAAGTTCCTTTTCCTTCATCGGGACATAACAGGAGTCCTCTACAAGCTGAATGATTAAGCTTTTCCGTTCTTCTCTTGTTTTCTTTTTCAAAGTTCTATTCCTCATATCCCTGCTGCACTAAATTCAAGCTTCGCCTTCGGCTCGCTTTTCTACATGCTCTACATATACCTGCTGCACTAAATTCGAGCTGCGCCTTGCTTGCTCTTATTAAGTGCACAGGTATCGTTCGCACTAAATTCAAGCTTCGCCTTCGGCTCGCTTTCATTAAGTGCTCTACATAAAAAGGGCACTCCCTAACAGGAATGCCCTCAACCAAGCTCTTTAAAATACGCTTAAATTCAAAACAATGGAAATCAACATAAATCCGATAGCCAGATACTTCGTGAGCTTCACAAGATTACCTTCCATGGAACGACCCTTGTTCTTCCCCCAGTAAGTCTCTGCCATACCACTGATGGCTCCAAGTCCTGCTGACTTTCCTTCCTGCATTAATACCAGTACCGTAAGTGCGATACATAATAATATAAAAATAATCTGAATAATAATCTTTACGACTGCCATTTCATTACCTCCTAATGCCAAGCAAGGCCTAGTTTATCATAAGTATCAATGAATTGCAAGTGCTTATTTCATTGTAGGTTCTAAACTGCTGTTAAAAGTCCTGTTTTATCCGCATGGAACATGGCTCCGTTCAATTCCAGATCCTGATTCTTCACAAGCTCTCCGGTTGCAGGATCATAATAGTAGCTTCCGGTTTCGGTTTCTACAATGCCGGTCATCATCACGCCTTCCGGACTGAAGAAGTAATTCTTCTTCTCGATCGTTGCAGCTCCGGTTACCAGATGTCCGTCATCTGCGGACAGATAATGTCTTCCGGACGCATCCTCGTAGAATCCTCTGACCTTTGCTCCGGTTGCAGGATCGTAGAAGAAAATTCCGTTCTCTAAGGTCACCCATCCAGTCTGACGGTGGCCTTCTGCATTGAACAGGAATTCCACACCATCAATTGCCTGTGCGCCGGTGAGCATATGTCCATCGGTACGATCAAAGAAGTAAACATTTCCCTTCTCATCGGTGTACCAGTCACGTTTCAGAATTCCGTTATTAGCAGGCTCGTAAAAGAACTTCCGGTCATTGATCACTACCCAGCCTGCCGTCTTTACACCCTCTGCCGTAAAGTAAAAGTCCGCACCGTCCACATTGCGCTGCCCTCTGGCAATGCTTCCGTCTTCCGGTGTAAGATAATAAGTCTTATCTCCCTCGGTGTACCATCCGCGAACCAGATTTCCTGCTCCGTCCAGATAGTAACGGGTATTATTGAAGTCCACCCAGCCTTTCTGCATCTTCCAGTTCCGGTAAAAACGCACATTTCCGTTATGCTCAATAAATCCATCGGAAATAATCAGATTGCTGTAATCCTTATACTGGTAGTTCACATCCACTCTTCCAGAAAATCCGTTGACCTTACCGGAACTGCTGTACTGCCAGAAGCATACGTTATTGGTATGTCCGCAGGAGCCGCTGTACTGTGCCACCCAGCGGTCCCAGCCGCAGATACTCAACTTAGTGTCAAACATATTTTTATAGGAATAAACCATGGGATAATAACCAGCCGCATCAATCGTGGTGCAAAATGCATTGATAATATCAATAAGCTGCTGGTTGCTTAAGTTCTTATGACATTTATCCTCAATATCAAACACGATCGGATAGTTTACGGTATAGCCTTCGATCCACTGTAAAACCAGGCTGGCCTCCTGCTGTGCCTGTTCCGGTGTCGTTGCATAGGAATACAGATAAATACCGGTCTTTAATCCTGCTGCCTGTGCACCCGTAATGTTCGCTGCAAACTGCGGATCCACACCGCTATAGGTACTTCCTACCTTAATAAATGCAAACTGCATTCCCGATGCGGCAACCTGTCCCCAGTTTACGGCGCCGTTATGCTTGGAGGCATCTACGCCCTGTGCGATTGCTCCGTTTGCATTCGCTGCGGATACCTGCCCCATGGGAAGCATTCCCAGTACCGCAACTGCCATTGCCATCGCAACGGTCTTTTGTAACATGTTTAAAAATCTTTTTTTCATTCGTGTCTGATACCCCTTCATCTTTTTTCATACTCTTCCAGTTTATCTTTTCTCCCTTGTTACGTCAACCGTAAACCCCCGGATTTTGAAGAAAATTTCCTGGTAAAATCTTCCACTTATTTTTCTGTATCCCCATAGCCGGTCAGGTAAACCGCTGTTTCCCCAAGCTCCTCCTCAATCCGTAAAAGCCGGTTGTATTTCGCCACACGCTCTGACCGGGAAGGTGCACCGGTTTTAATCTGTCCGGCATTCATGGCAACCGCAAGGTCTGCAATGGTTGTGTCCTCCGTTTCCCCAGACCTATGGGAAATCACCGCCGTGTAGCCTGCTTTATGCGCAATATCAATGGTTTCCATGGTTTCGGTGAGTGTGCCGATCTGGTTTAACTTAATCAAAATGGAATTTCCACAGTGAAGCTTAATTCCTGCTCCAAGCCGTTTGGCATTGGTTACAAACAGATCATCCCCGACAAGCTGCACCTTATTACCAAGCTTTTCGGTCAGCATCTGCCATCCCGGCCAGTCCTCTTCGTCCAGTGCATCCTCAATGGAAAAAATCGGATATTTCGTAATCAACTGCTTCCAGTGTGCAATCAGTTCTTCCGAAGTAAAGGACTGCCCGGACTTCGGCTGCAGATATTCGCCCTTCTGTCCGCCCTTCCACTCAGAGGCTGCTGCATCCATGGCAATCTTAAAGTCCCTTCCGGGCTTATAGCCTGCCTTTTTCACGGCTTCCAGAATATATTCAATCGCCTCTTCCTCCCCGGAAAGATCCGGTGCAAACCCGCCCTCATCACCGACAGCAGTAGTAAGACCCTTCTTTCTTAACAGATCAGCAAGACAGTGAAAAACCTCCGTACACCACTGCAGTCCTTCCTGAAAGGATGGTGCACCGACCGGCATAATCATGAATTCCTGTACATCCAGATTGTTGGCTGCATGCGCACCTCCGTTTAAGATGTTCATCATGGGAATCGGAAGTACCCTGGCATTTACGCCGCCCAGATACTGATATAGAGGCAGGCGCATTGCTTTGGCTGCTGCCTTCGCATTGGCAAGAGATACCGCCAGCATGGCATTGGCTCCGAGACTTCCTTTGTTATCCGTTCCGTCCGTTTCAATCAGAATCCGGTCAACGAGGGGTTGCTTTAACCCGTTTTTCCCAACCAGTGCTTCTTTGATTCTGGTATTGATATTTGCAACCGCTTTTCTCACCCCAAGTCCACAAAATCTTGGCTCACCGTCTCTTAATTCAATGGCTTCAAACTGTCCGGTACTTGCCCCTGATGGAACGGCGGCATGTTCACAGAACCGCTTCCCGGTTTCCGTATCGGTCAGCACCACCTCTGCTTCCACCGTCGGATTCCCTCTGGAATCCAGAATTTCCCTTCCATGGATATTAGTAATCTGTAAATATTGATTCATTTCAAAACCTCGCTTTCCTTTTTATTTACCATTGTTTCCAATCCAAAGAATTGTTATACTGAACTGGAAAACAACTCGTGAAAGGGGCTCGCATTCATGAATCGAATCCGGAATTTTTTAGGTGATTTTTTTAGAAAACATTTCATAGAAAGTACATTTATGACGAAATGGGATTATCTAGCCATAGAAGTTCTTACTTTGCTTTTTACCATCCTGGTTTTTTACCGGATCGGAAACACCTCGGCTCCGCAAAGCACCTATACGGCTACCACCGAAGACCGGGATATTGTCATTGATTTAGGGGACTACGTGGACGTCGGATCGATTCATATGTTCTTAGGCAATCTCAATACCCGGAAATTCTCAATCTCTGCTTTTAATGAAGTAACCGGTGCATGGGAGGTTCTTCAGGGGGAGGCTGCTGCCGAGTCGGTCTTTGCCTGGAATACCATTGCCATCAACTATAACCTCCGTTATCTGGGAATTGTCGCTCTGGATGAGGAATGTGTCATCAACGAGCTGGTTCTCACCTCTCCGGATGGCACCGTTTTATCTCCGATTTATGATACGAAATATTCTGCTTTGTTCGACGAACAGGATCTGTTTCCTGCGGTCAAAACCTATCTGACCGGCACGATGTTTGACGAGGTCTATCACGGACGCACCGCCTATGAATTTATTCACGGACTGGTTACGTATGAAACCACCCATCCGCAGCTTGGCAAAATCCTGATTTCTTTAGGCATCCGGATGTTTGGCATGACTCCGTTCGGCTGGCGTTTTATGTCGGCTCTCTTTGGCATTTTTATGGTTCCGCTTTTCTATCTCTTTGCAAAGCGGCTCTTTCAGAATACCTTTGTGGCAACAGCCACCACGATCCTTCTGGTGTTTGACTGTATGCACTTTATGTTATCGAGAATTGCCACGATCGATATTTTCGTTGCGTTCTTTATTATTCTGGCGTACTACTACCTGTACCGTTATTTTCTGGCAGATCACAAGTATCGTCAGACTCCCGAATGCCTTTTGGATCCGTTCCCCCCTTTCCGCGTTGCCGTCCTTCTGGCTCTCTGCGGCATTGGCATGTCCCTTGCAATCGCCACGAAACTGACCGGTGTCTATGCGGCTGCCGGACTTGCCATCCTTTTTATCTGGTATACAATCCTGCATTTTCCGAAGCAGCAGACCTTCCGGCTGTTTTTATTCTGTATGGGATTTTTCGTGGTACTTCCGCTTGTCCTGTATACCCTTGCTTACATTCCCGTTGTCGGTGCAAACGGCTACAACGGACTGATTGATAAAACCATCAAGAATACCCAGTATATGTTCTGGTATCACTCTACCTTAAAAGCCGAGCATTACTACAGCTCTCCTTACTATGAATGGCCTGTGATCTGGATGCCGCTTCTGGACGCCAACGATGCCGTAAGCGCCACAAAGGTAAGTGCCGTGAGCTGCATGGGAAACCCGGCGATCTGGTGGGTTGGAATTCCCTGTGTTCTCATCACCTTTACTCAGTGGATTGCACGCCGTGACGGCAAGGCCGGCTTTTTAGCAATCGGTTACCTGGCACAGTACCTGCCCTGGGTAATCCTTGGACTCTCCGGTGGACGAATCACCTTTATTTATCACTACTTCCCTGCCATCCTCTTTACGATCCTGATGATGGGATACGTGATTCAGCTTCTCATCGAAAGATTCCCCAAAAGCAAAATAGCAATCACCGTCTATCTGGTAATTGCCATTACATGTTTTTTCGTATTTTATCCGGTGGTATCCGGATTTCCGGTTTCCCGGGAATATGGAATGCATCTGCGTCTGCTTAAAGACTGGATTCTTGTGCTTTAATCTGCTCATACAGATCTTTGCCTGCAAGCAGAATCAACGCAAGCAATCCCAGTGCCACATAAGCGATCGGCACAATATGGATACCGATCAGATATGGCATATAACTTAACAGGGAAACCAGCAAAAAACCACAGGTCATCGTCAGCTTTTCAGGATTCAAAACGCCATACAGAATCGCCAGCATATCCACAAGAAATCCATAACGATCATGCATATGCGGTAAGGTATAGACTACAAGGGCTGCCGAAAGCAATGCGATCGTGACCGCCATCCTGTTCGTAACTGCAATCTTCTTTCCATAAAGATAATACGCCAGTAACCCCAGCAGAATGATCGTCATATACATTCCGGCGCTGCTTACCTCATCTGCATGATAATAGTCCGGCATCACCTCTCCAAGCAATGCATAGATATTCGGATATTCCAGCGTTCCCCACGGATACGTCTCTGACTGCTGTACATAAATCAGCAGCAGCTCTTTCATGCTTCTGCCAAACAGCCAAGCAGGAACTGCGGTCAGAACATACATGACCGGTATGTATAAGAAATGTCGGAGCTTAATGGTTCTGCCTTTTAGCCACATCAAAATTAAGAACGGTGCCAAAAACAGCGCCTGCAATTTGAATGAAAACGCTATCCCCATAAAAACAAGACTCTTCCTGCTATCATCCCGGTAAAAAAAGAACAGGGACAGTAACAGGAACGATGTGTAAATCACATCACACTGACACCAGTAAGCGCTGTTTATGATCACGGTCGGGCAAAGAAGAACCAATGCCATTCCGATAATGGAACGCCGTACATTGCAGGTAATTTCATAAACCAGAAGAAACATGGAAAGGGCCGCTACATAATCAAAAATAACCGATATCGTTTTGAGTGCATACAGATTGTCTCTCGTCACATACGATACAAGACACATCAGATACATATAGGGTGATGTATAGTTTGAGATCGAATGATCCAGGGAAAAGAACCCTCCGGTCTGCCGGATCTCCTCCATCCATGGCAGGAGACATCCCAGATAGTCTGCGGATGTAATGGGATACAATGGAATCCGGATCAGCAATCCAATCACAAACAGACATAGAATAAACAACAAATCCACTATCTGAAATTCGATTTCTCCGACTTCTACTGTATGTTGTAAAAACTGATCCAGTTTCCGTTCCTTTTTCATACCATGTCCTACCTTATGCCTAACTTCTGAATAGTTACATTTAAATTATTTTCCACTATGTGATATCTACAAAATGAATCGTCTCACCACTCTTGACAAATTCGTCCATCCACTTACCGCCCTTTTCCTGCGTATAGAAAAGATAATGTACTTCATCCCCATTAAAAAGCGCATACATTAACTGTTCATAATCTACGCCCTTAAAGGTAAACTCCATCAGGATGCGGTAGCCGGGACGTCCGTCCACGGTCAGCTTATCACTCTGAGCAATCTCAATGCTGACATAATCCCCATAGGTATTATAATAATCCTGTTCCAACGCTGCTTTAAAGTCCTCTGCCGACCACTGGGAAATATCCTCTCCCTCATCACTAATCACATGACTGATTGTCGAAATATCCGAAGGATACGACTTATGTACATAAAGTCCCTCGTTATCTCCATTGTCCTGAAAGCCCTTCGGGAGTACACAGGTTAAATCGGCCGGTGCAAAATGCACATCCGTATCCTCTGTTTCTTCCTCTGTCAAGGCCGGAAGATGTGCTTGCGGCACATCTTCCGGCTGTGTCAGTTCATCCAACGGCTGTGTCTCTACTGTATTTTTCTTTCCACAGCCTGCAAGCAGAAGCATACCGCAGCACAGTAACATTATTGTGACCTTTCTTTTCATTTCCGTTCCCCTCGTTTCACTTTATCCTTCATAAATCTTAAGACCTGCCCCTTCTTTCACAAATACCGGAATAATATCGATCGGTGCATACGCTTTCACATACTGACCGCCATCGTATTCCTTTCCGGTTGCCGCCTCTGTCCATCTGGATCCCTTCGGAAGATAAACCGTCCATTCCTTCACTCCGGCTTCTGTAACCGGTGATACTAAAAGCTCCCGTCCAAACATATAAGAAGTCTCCACCTTCCAGCTTTCCGGATCCTCGGGGAAGTCAAAGAAGAGCGGACGCATTACGGGTTCTCCGGTCCTACTGGTATTTTCCATGCTCTGTCTTACATAATCTCTTAAGTTTTCACGGATAAAGAGATACTTCTTCATAATTTCATAGTTGTCTTCGCCAAAGCTCCAGACCTCATTATCCTGTCCGGAAGTCAACTGACGGACGCCGTTAATGAATTCCTGTTCTCTCTCATACCAGGGAGAACGCTCTCCATGCATACGGAATACCGGACAGAACGCACCCCATGCAAACCATCGTATCAAAAGCTCCTTGAATGC
The DNA here is from genome assembly GCA_963650485.1 of Bacteroidaceae bacterium. Classification (GTDB taxonomy): domain Bacteria; phylum Bacillota; class Clostridia; order Lachnospirales; family Lachnospiraceae; genus Suilimivivens. The sequence goes on along the minus strand of CAVJLN010000027.1, from coordinate 17,423 downwards.
CGGATCGGTAATATCTCCACCGATAAATCCTCCGATGTCCGAAGTCCACCAGGGAATTCCTGCCATACCCATATTTAATCCGGCCTGTAACTGCTCCTTCATGGCACGGAACGAAGAATGAATGTCTCCGGACCAGGTCAGCACACCATATTTCTGGCTGCCTGCCCAGGCACAGCGTACCAGACTTAAAACATCCTTCTCCCCCTCTTCCTTTAAGCCTTCATAAAAGCCCTTGGCATACATGAGCGGATAAATATTCGTGCACTGTAAAGCCGGACCTGCATAGTAGCGGTAATTATCAAAATCGTAAGGTCCATATTCCGGCTCTGCCTCATCCAGCCAGAAAATACGGATGCCCTTCTTATAGTAGTTCTCTTTACATTTCTTCCAGACAAATTCTCTCGCACCCGGATTGGTCGGATCATAGAACACGATGTTCCCCATCCAGGTCATATGATTGTGATTGCCGCGATCCGTCTGTACCAGATAACCGTTCTCTGCCATCTCGCCATAATTCTCGGAACGTTCGTCAATAGTCGGCCATACCGAAACAACGGTCTCAATTCCCAGTTCCTTTAATTCCTTCACCATCGCATCCGGATCCGGCCAGTCACGGGGTTCGAACTTAAACTCTCCCTGCATTGTCCAGTGGAAGAAGTCTACCACGATGGCATCCATCGGAAGTCCACGACGCTTGTGCTCTCTTGCAACCTCCAAAATCTCCTGCTGGTTACGGTAACGCAGCTTGCACTGCCAGTAACCTAACCCAAACTCCGGCATCATCGGGCTTCTTCCCGTTGCTGCGGTATACTGCTCGAGGATTTCTGCCGGTGTATCTCCTGCGGTTAGGAAATAGTCCATCTTCTTTGTAGACCTTGCATACCATTCGGTCTTATTCATACCAAAGGTTGCGGTTCCGATCGCCGGATTGTTCCAGAAAAAGCCATAGCCCCTGCTCGATACATAGAACGGAACACTTGCCTGACTGTTACGGTGTGCAAGCTCTAATACCGCACCCTTTTTATCCATATGCTTTTCCTGATACTGACCCATACCAAAGATCTTTTCATCGTCAAACGCTTCAAAACGTGCGGTCAGTTCATAGTCACTGGTTCCGGTGATCGGCTTCAATTCTCTTGCGGGAATACGGATCGGCACGGCATAGCGGCAGATTCGGTCACGGTTTCTCCAATATTCCTGTGTCAGCAGATCCCCTTTCTGATTATAAAAGCTGATCCAGCCTTCGGCGTTCACTTTCACGGTAAGCTTGCCAATCACCATCGTATATTCGGTTCCGGTATAGTGGTACTTCTTCCATTCTTCGCCCTGATACCACGGATCGGTCATATCCACTGTTGTCTGTGTGATGACCGGTGTAATCTCTTTCACCTTCTCACATAAGGCCCAGTCATGGTCATCCATCTGTGCCTCGGCCGTCATTCGTATCCGCACAGAGTTTTCTCCCCACGGTTCAATAAAGACCCGGGATGACCCGTTGCGGATTATCATTCTACGTTCTTCAGCAATTACTTTCATGTTTCATCCTCCAAAAGCTTCTATACCCATACTGGTTATATTATATAAAATCAAGTACTTATTTTCAAGAAAAAAAGGCAGCCATATCCCTGATATGTACTGCCTGTAATATACACTTCTGATCTTATTTTACAATCAGAGACTTGCCGGTCATTTCCTTCGGCTGTTCCATTCCCATCATTTCGATTAGGGTCGGAACGATATCTGCAAGACATCCACCCTCACGAAGCTTGTAAGAAGGATCTGCATTTACCAGAATAAACGGAACCGGGTTCGTGGTATGTGCGGTATAAGGTTCGCCGGTTTCATAATCCACAAGCTGTTCTGCATTACCATGATCGGCACAGATGAACATCTGTCCATCCTCTTCCTTTAATGCTTCCACTGCCTTGCCAACACATTCATCGACAACTTCTACTGCCTTGATTGCGGCACTCTCTACACCGGTATGTCCAACCATATCCGGGTTTGCAAAGTTGATGACAATGACATCGTAATTCCTGGAATGAATGGCTTCTACCAGTCTGTCACATACTTCGTAAGCGCTCATCTGGGGCTTCAGATCGTAAGTAGCAACATCCTTGGGAGAATTTACGAGAATTCTGTCCTCACCTTCATTCGGCTTTTCCACACCGCCGTTGAAGAAGAAGGTAACATGTGCATACTTCTCGGTCTCGGCGATTCTGGCCTGCTTCATGTTGTTCGCTGCCAGCCATTCACCAAAGGTATTGGTAACAGAGATCTTGTGGAAAGCAACCAGCTTATTCGGAATCGTCGGATCATAGTCAGAGAAGCATACATAAGTAAGATCCAATCGATTCGGTCTTTCAAATCCCTTGAAGTCATCATCACAAAATGCTCTGGTAATTTCTCTTGCACGGTCAGGACGGAAGTTAAAGAAGATTACGGAATCCTTGTCCTTAATCGTTGCAACCGGCTTGCCATCCTTTACTACAACGGTAGGCTTAACGAATTCGTCGGTTTCTTCACGGTCATAGGAAGCCTGGATACCTTCTGTAGCACTTGCTGCGGTAAGACCTTCGCCCTTGGTTAATGCATCAAAAGCAAGCTTTACACGATCGTAGTTGTTATCACGATCCATGGCATAGTAACGTCCCATAACGGATGCGATTTTACCTACGCCAAGCTTCTTCATTTCTGCTTCAAGTTCTTCTGCATATCCCTTACCGCTTGCCGGAGGAGTATCACGTCCATCTAAGAAACCGTGTACATAAACCTTACTTAAGCCGTTTCTCTTCGCGAGCTCAAGCAATCCAAAAAGATGGGTAATGTGGCTGTGTACACCACCATCGGAAAGAAGACCGAACATATGAAGAGCGCTGTCATTCTTCCTGCAGTTGTTTACGGCTTCTAATAAAGCAGGATTCTCAAAAAATGTACCATCCTGAATTTCCTTGGTAATTCTGGTGAGTTCCTGATATACAATACGTCCTGCCCCCATGTTCATATGACCAACCTCGGAATTACCCATCTGTCCTTCCGGAAGTCCTACGGCCATACCACTGGCATTTCCTTTGACAAAAGGACATTCTGCCATGAGTTTATCCATAACGGGGGTATTTGCTTCTGCCACGGCGTTATGATCTTTTCTTTCATTTAATCCATATCCATCTAAAATCATTAATACTGTAGGTTTTTTCATCATTACGTCCTCCCTGTTTTTATCACACTGATTATACACTCTTTTTTCGTTCGTGGCAACAAACATCTTCCTGTTATTACGTTATTTATTACGTTATTCCTGCACATTTTCACACAGCTCCCGATCCACATCGATGACCGCGTAATACTCCTGTCCGTCCCCGTCCTTGCCAAGCTCCCGGATTTTTTTCTGAAGATAAGAAACGATATCCTTATCCTCTGTATTCACACTGTAAGGAACCTCTACATCAAAAATCACATTCGTATGTGTCGGACCGTTCACGATCCGGAAATCATGAAAATGGATATTCTCCTGCATGCCATCTATGATTTCACGCACCTTCTCTTTTAATTCATCGGTCCGTTCATCTCCAACGCTCACCGGATCCATGTGAATCACTGCACTGCAATTCAGTTCACGGCGCAGACGATGCTCAATGTTATCGATCATGTCATGCATATGCAGAATATCCCCGTCGGCCGGAACTTCTACATGAACCGACAGCATCACTCTCCCCGGTCCGTAATTATGTACCACAAGGTCATGAATGCCAAGTACACCCTGATCCTGATAGGACATCACGATCTCCCTTACCTGATTCACAAAGCCAGGCTCCGGCGGCTGTCCAAGCAATGGATTGATCGTTTCTTTCGCTGCCTGAAAGCCGGTCATTCCCACAAACAGGGCAACAATCACACCACAGTATCCATCCATCTCAATACCAGAAAAATAAGAAACCAGCGTTGCGGCGAGGACAACCGTTGTTGCGACACTGTCGCTTAAGCTGTCCATCGCGGTTGCTCCCATCGCCGCACTGTCAATTTTCTTCGCAATGGATTTATTATAACAACACATATAAGCCTTCACAAGAATCGAGGCAATCAATACAATAATCACCAGAATTCCGGTATCGATGGGCTCCGGATGGATGATTTTTTCCACAGAAGATTTCAGCAATTCAAACGCCATGATCAGAATAATCACCGCTACTAAGAATCCGGAAAGATATTCGATCCGACCGTGTCCAAAGGGATGATCCGAATCCGGCTTCTGTCCTGCCATCTTAAAGCCCACAAGCGTAATAATGGAGGAACCTGCATCTGAAAGGTTGTTAAACGCATCTGCCGTGACCGCAATGGAGCCGCTTAAGAAGCCTGCCAGAAACTTTCCAATAAAAAGACATAGATTTAAAAAAATACCTACACCTCCGCAAAGCACACCATACGCTTCACGCACCTTGGGATCCTTCACATCTTCCCTGTTTTTAATCCATAATTTTGATAATAACGAAATCATATCCGCTCCTGTCTTCTTCCCCTGTCAAGCTCACTTCAGGAAGCTCTGTAATACGGAGTATACACTCATTTTCCCATTCTGACCAGACGTAATTTCATGTTGGAAATCACTAACTTTTATACGTTTTCCCTAACTGGTTCCACATACCTGTAAAAATATTATTGACAAATTTTCGTAACGGCTGTATTGTGAAAACACAATATGTTGCGAACATAAGAAATCACAAGGAAGGAGGTAACATCTATGTTTAGAACTATTATATTACGTAACCGCACAACATTGACAACTTTAACCATGAAAACCAGCACTAATCGGATATTACCTTCTGACTTTTGTACTCATAGCTAAAGCAGGACACCTAAAATCATACCTTCGTCTTACTTTGGTAATCGGACTACACACGGGCAGTTATGGAATATCATAACTGCTCTTTTTTGTAACTATTCAGAGCCATGCAAAGCCTGGCAAAATATGAATGGAATGCTTGCATTCCAAGTCATATTTGACAGGATTTATATGGCGAAGTAACCACATGAGCAAAAAGGAAGCTGCATAGCAGCGATTTTGCGAATGGGGACTGAATTGTTACACGAACAAATATAATCATTAACGAGGGGGGAAACATGAAAAAAATAAGGACCTATCTCTGGGAGCATAAGTTTGCCTTCGGTCTTGCCATCCTCGGCATGATCATCAGCATCAGCCTGGATATGCTCTCACCTAAGCTTACGCAGTCCATGATTGACGACGTATTACTCGGCGGTCACATGAGCCTGCTCACTCCGCTTCTGCTCGCCTACGTGGGCGTTGGAGTCGGAAGATTTATTTTTCAGTATGTAAAGGAATATACCTTTGACCTGACGGGATCGAAAATTGCAGCCCAAATCCGCCGGGCCGTGTTCTGCCATGTACAGTCCTTAAGCACGGAGTTTTTTGACCGTACCGGAACCGGTGAACTGATGAGCCGGATCAAGGATGATGTGGATCACATCTGGGACGGCTTAACCTATGTAGGCATGCTGATGATTGAAGTGATCATCCATACTTCCATCGTGCTGTTCTGCATGTACAGCCTCAACTGGAAGCTGGCAATCCTTCCCACGATCGGCATGGCAGTTTCTGCTGCGATTGCCATTTATATGGAGCACCGTCTGGATTCTGTTTATGAATCCATCAGTGAAGAAAACGCCACCTTAAATACCGTTGCAGAAGAAAACCTTGCCGGTGTCCGTACCGTAAAGGCCTTCGCCCGTGAAAAATACGAAATTGCGAAGTTCCTGTCCCATAACCAGCGTTACTACGAACTGAATATGGAGCAGTCGAACATCTTCGTGAAATATCACCCTTATATTTCACTGATCTCCAAGCTCCTTCCGATTTCCGTTTTGTTATTTGGCGGAGCCCAGGTCATGCGGGGCGAATTTACCTTAGGTGAATTAAGTGCATTCTTTGCATATTCCAATAACATTGTATGGCCGATGGAAATGCTTGGCTGGCTTACAAACTCGCTTTCCTATGCCGTGGCATCCAACCGCCGCATCCAGAAGCTTTATGAAGAAAAGCCCGCTGTTAAGGATCCGGAGAATCCTGTCGTTCTGTCCTCCGTTAAGGGACAGATCACTTTTGAACATGTATCGTTCCACAAGGCGGATCAGCACGAGATTCTCCATGATATCTCCTTTACGGTCGAGCCCGGAAAAACGGTCGGTATCATGGGAACGACCGGTGCCGGTAAGAGCTCGCTTATCTATCTCCTGCAGCGTCTTTACGATGTAACGGATGGAGCGATTTACCTGGACGGTGTCAATATCAAAGAGCTTTCCTTACATCAGCTCCGGGGTGCCATGTCCTTTGTCATGCAGGATGTCTTCCTGTTTTCCGATACCATTCTGGAAAACGTAAAGCTCGGCAGAAAGGATACACTGACGCTGTCTTCGATTAAAGAAGCCTCCCGGCGGGCACAGGCCAGCAGCTTTATCGAAAAGATGGAGAGCCAGTATGATACGGTCATCGGGGAACGCGGCATCGGTTTATCCGGTGGACAAAAGCAGCGGATTACGATTGCCAGAGCTCTGGCCCGGAAAGCACCGGTTCTCGTCCTCGATGACTCAACTTCGGCACTCGATATGGAAACCGAGCAGTGCATTCATGACACTCTCCGGGAATTAAAGGGCACCACCAAAATCATCATCGGGCACCGCATCAGCGCGGTCTGTCATGCCGACGAAATTCTGATCTTAGAAGGCGGACAGATTGTAGAGCGTGGAACCCACGATGAACTGCTTTTGAAAAAAGGACACTATTACCAGACCTTTGTTGCACAATACGGAACTTCGGAAAGCGAGGTGATTGCATGAGCTTCAATTCCTATAAAGAGGACGAACAGCTTAAGGAAAACGGAAAACTGAAAACCCTCCTGCGGCTTTTGTCCTACCTGCTTACTTACAAAAAACAGATTATTGCGGTGCTACTGGTCATGCTGGTAAGTACCATTCTTACCCTGATCACGCCGCTCTTTTACGAATACGCGATTGATGACTGCATCGGAACCGGCGATCTTCCGAAGCTTTACCGTGTGATGATCCTGACTCTGCTTATGAGTGTTATCATCATCCTCGGTGCGAAGCTGCGTATGTATATCATGGCGAAGATCTGTAATGAAACGTTACTGACCATACGGCAGCAGCTTTATACCCATATTCAGACACTGGATCTGAACTTCTTCGACGGAAGACCAACCGGAAAGATTCTTGCCAGAATCATGGGGGATATCAATTCCCTGAAAGATGTGCTGAATAATTTCGTTACCACTCTCTTGCCCGAGCTTGTGACCGTGGTTGCAGTTGCCGTCATCATGTTCGTGCGAAACCCGGTTCTTGCCGCTGCAGCACTCATCACGCTTCCGTTTATGGCTGTCTGTATCTGGCTCATCCAGATCTACTCCCATAAGAAATGGCAGGATTTCCGGAAAAAATCCAGTAACCTGAATGCCTTTATCCATGAGGATATGTCCGGCATGCGGATCATCCACAGCTTCACTGCCGAGGAAGAAACCCTGAACACCTTTGATGAGCTGCTGAACGCCCATCGGGATTCCTTTAAAAAAGCCGTCCGTTTAAATGACGGTATGGGCTCTATCATTGATTTAAGCTGGGGACTCGGTTTTGCCGCCATGTACTATGTCGGAATCAAGGTTCTGGGAATCGAATCCGTATCTGTCGGCACGCTGGTAGCCTTCGGTACCTATATCGGCATGTTCTGGAACCCGATTATGAATCTGAGCAACTTTTATACCCAGATTATTACCAATCTGGCTGCCGCTGAACGTGTTTTTGAAATTATGGATACGGAAAGCGCCATAAGTGATGCTCCGGAAGCCCTTCCGCTTCCTCCGATCAAGGGCCGGGTAACCTTTTCCCATGTGGACTTTTCCTATGAAGATGATGTGAAGATTCTGGATAATGTGAGCTTTGATATTAAACCGGGAGAAACGATTGCCCTGGTTGGCCCTACCGGCGCCGGTAAAACAACGATTGTCAATCTGATCAGCCGTTTTTATGACATTCAGGGCGGTCAGATTCGGATTGATGGACACGATATACGGCAGGTGACGATTGAAAGTCTCCGTCAGCAGATGGGAATTATGACGCAGGACAATTTCCTGTTCACCGGAACCATCCGCGACAATATCCGCTACGGAAAGCTCGATGCTGCCGAGGAAGAAATCATTGCTGCTGCGAAAGCCGTTCACGCACATGATTTCATTATGGATTTAAAGGATGGCTATGATACGATGCTCACAGAGCGTGGCGGTGGATTATCCGTTGGTCAGAAACAGCTTCTTGCCTTTGCAAGAACCATGATTTCTGATCCAAATATCCTCATTCTGGATGAGGCAACCTCGAGCATTGATACCCAGACCGAGCTTCTTGTCCAAGAAGGCATCGATGCCCTGTTAAAGGGACGTACCTCCTTTGTCATTGCACATAGGCTTTCTACGATCCAAAAGGCCGACCGGATCTTCGTGATTGATCACGGCGGTATTGTCGAGGAAGGCTCTGCCAGTGAATTACTGGCAAAAAAAGGAGCCTATTACAGGCTCCATAATGCACAGCTGAAATTCTGTTAAATGTAATCTATAGATATCTAGAACGTAGTTGTCCATTCATTGGCACCGCCCCAGTCTCCGATGAGCTGCGTGGTGGTGCCTTCCTTTGTCGCCACACGCGTCTCAAAGCGGTAATTCATCTTAGGTACAAGCTCACCGTTAATCTTGACATTACTGTAAAGGTAGATAAATTCCAGTGTCGTATGCGGGTAGTACTCCTCCTGCGAAGCCTCCGGTTCATAGGAAATACAGATTCTCTGTACCCCATCGTCCTGCTGGATCGCTGCCCATAGATTCACCACACCGCTAGTCTGCGGATATTCCTCAAAGTCTGCAAAGGCAAAGGTCCATACGCCATCTGCATTCATCAGCTTCATCTTCTCACGGCTTACCGGAATATAGGTCTGCCCGCTCCAGTACTCAGTCGTTCCTGCCATGAACTGATCCCGCAGGGAAATATAAGTATCCTCCTGGATAAAGTCACGGATCGGTGCATATTCCCCGGATTCAAAAATCGTAAACGCTGTTGCAAAATACTCCTGGGCCCATGCTGCTTTTTCCAGACAGGCACTTAAGGAGTTAATGGAATCATTCGTTCCGATCGTCTGAACGGAAGCAAGCAATTCCTGATATTCCGTAAGCTTCGATACATCCAGCCACAACAGCTCGCGGTCGATGGTTGCATACTTCACAATCTCGTTTTTTAAGCTGTCCGAAGGATACTGCTGATAGACACGGATCATCCGCTGCAAAGCCTTCACATACTGTTCAAAATAAGTCTCTCCGTCAGACAGTGAAGTAAAGAAGCTTTCATCCTCCGTATGGATCAGCCATTCATAGCAGGCATCCAACGGAGAGTAGACTTCCGTGTTATCCGGACTCGTTTCCAGAACGGTAAGACACTTCTCCAGCGTCACAAAGGTACAGCTCTGCGCATTGATATCTGCAACCGCGTCATTCAGCATATAAACACAGTATTCCTGTAATAATCCGGCATCCTGCGTTGCTTCAAAGCCCTTCTGCAGGGTCAGTTCTGCGGAGTCCTTGTCTTCCTTATTCCAATAAGCCCCCGCCATGGCATGATATGCTTTCACAGATGTGGAATCGATATTCAATGCCTCCTGATAATGTGCAATCGCACCATCATAATCCGAGGTTTCCATAAGACTGTCCGCCTTGTGGAGCTGACGGTTTAATTTTAATCCGGGCACATTCAGATAAACAGCCGTACCAATCCCACCTGCCAGTGCGATCACCCAGAATGCAATCATTCCACGCTCCAGCCAAACCATACGTACCCGGCGGCGCCTTCTCACTCTTTTTGATGATTTTTTCTTTCCTGATGAATAAGACTTATTCATTTAAAACACTCCATGTTTTCTCTTCTTCGAAAGAACGGCTTTCTTGTCCCGGCGCTCCTCCGGATTCTTTCTTCTTCCATTCTCATTTCTGCGGGCTGCATCCTGCGTTCTCTGGCTGCTCCGCTCTTCCCTGTGGTGGCTTCTGTCTCCTTGCTCCTCTCTTCTACGGCTTCGTCCCTTCTGATCTCGATAGCGGCTTTCCTTTCCGCGATAACGGGACTCTCTTCCATAACTGCCCTTTCCTTCCCGGCGGCTGTTGTCCTGACGGCGGTTGCGGTCGTAGTAGAAACTTTCCTCCTCGATCTCTTCCGGTTCCTCTCCCATACTCTGATAAAGAAGTGCTGCTGCAAGATGAAGTTCTGAAATTCCTCTTTCATCACAAACGCTTTCGATCCGGTTCTTCAGACCCTCAAGATTCTGATCTTGGGCAGCCTCCAGAGCACTGTCAACCGAACGGCTAAACTTTACCTTTACAATATCCTTACCGGTCGGCAGCTTCTTTTCTTCAATTTTCGTATGGCAGATCCGTTCAATATCACGGATCTTGAATACTTCTCTTCCGGATACCAGTGTCATGGATTTGCCTTCTCTTCCGGCACGTCCGGTTCGTCCGATCCGGTGAACGTAATATTCAATATCCTCCGGTACATCATAGTTAAATACCGCATCGACGCCGCTCACGTCAATTCCGCGGGCAGCTACATCAGTTGCAATCAGAATGGCACAACGTCCGTTACGGAACAGATTCATTACCGTATCTCTCTGGAATTGGGACAGATCGCCATGAAGTCCTTCTGCTTCATAGCCCCTTCCCTTTAACTCCTGTGTCATTTCATCGACCATCTTTTTGGTATTACAGAAGATCAGACTGCGCTTAGGCTGATGGAAGTCAATCAGTCTGCACAGTGCATTCATCTTGTCCTTCTTTGCAATCCGGTAATAGCTCTGCTCAATTGCAGCAACTGTAACTTCCTTCGGTGTCACCTTGATAAAGACGGCATCCTTCTGGTACTGATTGGTAATCTCCAAGATCGCCTGAGGCATGGTTGCCGAAAACAGTGCCATCTGTCGCTCTTCGGGCATCTGGGAAAGAATCGTTTCCATGTCTTCCCTAAAGCCCATGTTCAGCATTTCATCCGCTTCGTCTAAAACAATCATTCGGACGTTCGCAGTCTTAATCGTATGTCTGCGTAAATGATCCATGACACGCCCCGGTGTACCAACAATAATCTGTACTCCCTGGCTGAGTGCCCGGATCTGCTTGCTGATATCCTGTCCTCCATAAACCGGAAGAACCTTTAAGCCATGCATATATTTCGTAATCTTACGAATCTCCTCTGCCGCCTGCATAGCAAGCTCTCTTGTCGGACAAAGAATAATCCCCTGCGGTTTCTTACAGGAGATGTCAATCTTTTGTATCATCGGAATAGAAAACGCAGCTGTCTTACCGGTTCCTGTCTGCGCCTGTCCAATCACGTCTTTTCCTTCTAATAATACCGGAATTGCCTGCTCCTGAATCGGAGTCATATATTCAAAGCCCATTTCCCGGACGGCCTTCAAAATGTTGGCATTAATTTCCGTATCACTATATCTAACCTGCTGTTCCATAAATCTCTACTATCCTATTCTCATCATAATTCTCCGCCGGAGCATTCTCCGACAAACATTTCTATGATAACATCATTTTTCATGGACTGCAAGGTACTATTTTCCTATTCCTTATCCTATTCTTTATCTTCCTCATTTAGAAATTCATCAATGATAAATCTCGGACGAGCCTTGGTTTCCAAATAAATCTTACCAATATATTCCCCGACAACCCCAAGCGATAACAAAATCAGTCCGCCGATTGCCCATACGGAAACCATCAATGTTGTCCAACCAACAATCGTCGCTCCCATAAAATGGCGCACAAAGCTATAAATCAGAATAATGAGGCTCACCAGAAAGACAAAAAATCCAAGACCGGTAATCATCCGGATCGGCTTCGTGCTCAAAGAAGTAATGCCCTCTACAGCAAAAGAAAGCATTTTGCCCAAAGGATACTTGCTTTCGCCTGCAAAACGTTCGCCACGTTCGTAATAAACGACATCGGTACGGTAGCCAATCATCGGCACAATCCCACGGAGGAACAGATTCACTTCTCCAAACTGCGCCAGTCCTTCCAAGGCTCTGCGGCTCATCAGGCGGTAATCCGCATGATTAAATACCGTATTGGCACCCATGCCATTCATCAGCTTGTAAAAGCCTTCCGCAGTTGCTTTCTTAAAGAAAGTATCCTTCGTGCGGCTGCTGCGGACACCATAGACAATATCAATTCCATTCAGGTATTTCTCTACCATTTCATCGATTGCATTAATGTCATCCTGCAGATCTGCATCCATGGAAACTACCATATCCGCAGAATTCTTTGCTGTCATCAGTCCGGCAAGAAGTGCATTCTGATGTCCCCGGTTTCGGCTTAAATTGATTCCGCTGAAGATGTGATCCTCCTCATGAAGCCTCTCAATGATTTCCCATGTCCGGTCCTTCGATCCGTCATTTACGAATACAATCTTACTGTTCCGGTCGATCTTCTCCCTCTCTATCAGTTCTTCCAATTTAATTTTCAGACGCTTCGATGTTTCCGAAAGAACCTCTTCTTCATTATAACAAGGGATCACAACGTATAATTTATTATCCATAATCTGCCCTCTGACTCCTGATCTTTCCTCTTTTGTTTCTGATTTATATGTTCTTTGATTCTATCTATTCTTTCAGTTAACCTGCTGATCTTCTATTGATCATCTCTTATTCATTCTAATTTACTTTCCCCCATAACCGTTCTCTTTATTATAAGTCAGAATACCGGATATAGCAATGGTTCCCGGGCAACATAAACTAACATTAAAAAACATAAAACACCACAGAAACCCGAAATTTCTTCCTTCGCTTCTGTGGTGTTCCAATTCAACTTTTGTTATTCCATATGAAATTATGCGTTAACAATCTGACCAAAATCAGGCTTCAGAGCTGCTCCACCGATCAGACCACCGTCAATATCATCCTTGGAAAGGAGCTCTGCAGCGTTGCCTGCGTTCATGGAACCGCCGTACTGGATGCGAACCGCTTCTGCTGTAGGAGCGTCGTACATCTCAGCAATAACCTCACGGATCATCTTACATACTTCCTGTGCCTGATCAGCAGTAGCTGTCTCGCCAGTTCCGATCGCCCAGATCGGCTCGTAAGCGATAACCAGTTCCTTAACCTGATCTGCAGTTACATCAGTAAGATCCCACTTAATCTGTCTTGCAATCCACTCTTTGTAAGTACCAGCCTTACGAAGTGCAAGGGATTCGCCGCAGCAAAGGATCGGCTTAAGTCCGGCAGCAAATGCCTTCTTAACCTTAGCATTGATGAGGATATCGTTCTCACCGAAAATATCTCTTCTCTCGGAATGTCCGATAATGATGTATTCTACACCAGCATCCTTAAGCATCGGAGCAGAGATTTCACCAGTGTAAGCACCCTTATCTTCAATGTAGAAGTTCTCAGCGCCCAACTTTACATTCGTGCCCTTAATTGCTTCTGCTACAGGTACGATGTCGATTGCAGGTACACAGTAAACAACGTCTACTGCATCGTTCTTAACTAAATCCTTCAGTGTTGCACAAAGTTCAACTGCCTGGCTGGGAGTCATGTTCATCTTCCAGTTGCCGGCAATAATTCTTCTTCTTGCCATTTTATTGTCCTCTTTCTTATTTATAATGTTGCATTAACTAAACTCATGCTTCGTTTCACTCGCATTCGTTAAGTTGCTTTCGGTTCCCTCTGCTAAATTCAATCTTCTCCTCCGGCTCGATTTCATTAAGATTCGGGAACGACCTCGCACTAAACTCATGCTTCGTTTCACTCGCATTCGTTAAGTTGCTTTCGGTCATTTATCGTCAGCTGCAGCTACACCGGGAAGTACCTTACCCTCTAAGAATTCAAGGGAAGCTCCACCACCTGTAGAGATGTGGCTCATCTTATCAGCGAATCCAAGCTGGTTAACTGCTGCTGCACTATCACCACCACCGATGATTGTGGTTGCATCGGTTTCTGCAAGAGATTTTGCTACTGCAATCGTTCCCTTTGCAAGAGTCGGGTTCTCAAATACACCCATAGGACCATTCCAAACAACAGTCTTAGCGCTCTTAACAGCATCTGCATATAATTCAGCAGTCTTGGTTCCGATATCAAGACCTTCCATATCAGCAGGGATCTTGTCAGCGTCTACAACCTGAACTTCGATCGGAGCATCGATCGGATTCGGGAATTCTGCAGCTACGGTAGTATCAACAGGAAGAAGAAGCTTCTTGCCAAGCTTCTCTGCTTTCTCCATCATTTCCTTACAGTAATCGATCTTCTCATCATCTACGAGAGACTTACCGATTTCATATCCCTTAGCCTTTAAGAAGGTGAACGCCATACCGCCACCAATGATGAGGGTATCACACTTCTCAAGAAGGTTGTTAATTACGTTAAGCTTGTCTGCCACCTTAGCACCACCAAGGATTGCTACGAAAGGTCTAACCGGATTCTCAACTGCATTGCCAAGGAAGTTGATTTCCTTCTGCATTAAGTATCCAACTGCACAGTTACCACCCTTAGCACGCACTACATCTGTAACACCAGCTACAGAAGCATGTGCTCTATGGGAAGATCCGAATGCATCACATACATAATCATCACAAAGATCTGCCAATTCCTTGGAGAACTGCTCACCGTTCTTGGTTTCTTCCGCACCACGGAAACGTGTATTCTGAAGTAAGATAACATCTCCATCGTTCATTGCTGCTACTGCTGCAGTTGCATCTGCACCTGTTACGTTGTAATCAGCGATGAATTTAACTTCCTTGCCAAGTTTCTCGGAAAGTCTCTCAGCCACAGGAGCTAAAGATTCGCCTTCATTCGGGCCATTCTTAACCTTTCCAAGATGAGAGCAAAGAATTACCTTGCCGCCATCAGCAATTAATTTGTTGATTGTAGGAAGTGCAGCCACAATACGGGTTTCGTCTGTGATCTTGCCATCCTTAAGGGGAACGTTAAAGTCACAACGAACAAGGACTCTTCTTCCCTTTGCGTTAAAATCGTCTACGGATTTTTTATTTAATCCCATGATTCTATCCTCCTAATTTTTAAAATATCGTAACTATTCAGAACTCCATTCGTAAAACCGTTGCTAACGCAGCTTGAGTTATACTCATGTGGTTACTCCGCCTGCTGCACTAAATTCTGACTTCGTCTTCGACTCGTCCTCATTAAGTGCACATGCATGGTTCGCACTAAGCTCATAAATACCTCGCTAAGTGCTCTACTCAAAAAAGGTCCGGTCCATAAGACCGGACCTTTCGACAGGTCTTCTTTCAGATTACGAAATTAGCCTAATTCTGCGAAGTACTTAATGGTACGAACCATCTGGCTTGTGTAGGAGTTCTCATTGTCATACCAAGAAACAACTTCTACCTGAGTCTTTCCATCCGGAAGAGGGCTAACCATTGTCTGTGTAGCATCGAATAAGGAACCGAATCTCATTCCAACGATATCGGAAGATACGATTTCTTCTTCGTTATAACCAAAGGATTCAGTAGCCTGAGCCTTCATAGCTGCGTTTACTTCTTCCTTAGTAACTGTCTTATCTACTACTGCAAATAACAGTGTGGTGGATCCTGTAGGGGTAGGAACACGCTGTGCAGCACCGATTAACTTGCCATTCAGTTCAGGAATAACAAGGCCGATTGCCTTAGCAGCACCTGTAGAGTTAGGAACGATATTAACAGCGCCTGCACGGCTTCTTCTCTTGTCACCCTTTCTCTGAGGTCCATCAAGGATCATCTGATCACCTGTGTAAGCATGAATTGTACACATAATACCGGACTCGATCGGAGCAAGGTCATTTAAAGCCTTAGCCATAGGAGCTAAGCAGTTTGTTGTACAGGAAGCTGCAGAGATGATCTTATCATCTTTTGTAAGAGTTTCATGGTTTACATTGTAAACGATAGTAGGAAGATCGTTTCCAGCAGGTGCGGAAATAACAACCTTCTTAGCACCAGCATTGATATGTGCCTGTGCTTTAGCCTTAGAGGTATAGAATCCGGAACACTCAAGAACAACGTCTACACCGATTTCGCCCCAAGGACAATTGTTTGCATCGGGCTCTTTGTAAATCTTGATTGTCTTGCCCTTAACAGTGATTGTTCCAGCTTCGTCATCAGCAGTAACCTGATCTTCTTCACCGATTGCTACATATCTGCCCTGTGAAGAGTCATATTTTAATAAGTGTGCTAACATAGAAGGTGTTGTTAAGTCGTTGATTGCAACTACTTCATATCCTTCAGCACCAAACATCTGTCTGAATGCCAGACGACCAATACGGCCAAAACCATTAATTGCTACTTTTACTGCCATTTTAGTTTCCTCCTAAAATAAAAATAAATTTTATATCATTTTGTCAAGATTGACAAAATTTTATCAGCAGAATCATTTTACCCAATTTATTGGAAAAGTGCAAGTCCTAATCTGAAATTTCTTACTACAGCTTATGAAATTCCGGAATTCTCTTTTCAAACGTGGTGTAATAATGAAATCCGCACTCCTTTAAGATCTCTGCCGCACGGTCAAAGCCGTCCGCAATATACTTTGGCTCATGAGCATCGGAACCGACCGTAATGATCTCCCCCCCAAGCTGACGGTAACGTCGTAAAATGTCGCTGCACGGGTTCAGTTCCTTTAATCCATAGCGAATAGCACCGGTATTTAGCTCAATGCCCTTACCAAGATCAATGATTTTTTCCAGAACAGGATCAATTACATCCTGATATTTCTGATAGCTGTATTCTGCATCCCGGGTCTTTCCATAGCGAACCACATAGTCCAGATGTCCATAAACATCAAAATTATGGAATGTTTCCAGGTTATCCATAATTGAAGAAAAATATTCCCGATAGGCCTCTTCATCACTTCTGCCCTCATAAAAGGCCGGATAATACGGATCCTTGTGATTGCAGACATGGGAGGATGCAATAATGAAGTCAAATTCATAAGTCTGTGCATACTCTGCCAGTTCCTTAAAAAGATGCGGCTGTACACCGATCTCGATACCGAAGAGAATCTTAATCTTGTCCGCATAATCACCCTTGGCACATGCAAGATCATACAGATAAGAATAGGTATTGAGGTCAAACATTCCCTCCTCTTCCTTCTTATCGTAAGGATAATCCATATCAATATGCTCTGTAAAGCACATCGTGGAAAGTCCCAGCTGAATTCCTCTTTCAATCATCTGCTTCATCGGAGTCTGACTGTCTCCGGAAAAAGAAGAATGTAAATGATAATCTGCTTTGATTGGCATGATTTTATCTCGCTTTCTATATTTAATTATCGTCTATTCAGAACTCCATTCGCAAAACCGCTGTTTCACAGCTTATGTTTTGCTCAT
>CAVJLN010000026.1:0-35266 GCA_963650485.1 Bacteroidaceae bacterium | reverse complement strand
CTCAGCACCTGCCCACCTTTTATGGTTTTGGAACACAGAACCAGTCCGCAGGTATTCCGGTCGAGCCGGTTGCAGACCGATGGATGAAAGGCCAGCAAATCCTTTTCCATAAGCGCTCCCCTGTGAAGCAGATAACCGATCAGCCATTCGTTTAAGGAAAGCTCCTGCTCCGAAGCCTTCTGGGTGAGAATACCAAAGGGCTTATTTAAAATAAGAATATGATCATTCTCATATACAACCTGAATGCCCTTAAGGTTCTCAAAGGCTTTTTGATAGGACGAGGTCTTGTAAGAAGCTTCCGAAGCTTTTTTTTGAAAACTGCTTAAGGTTTCGTCTGCAAGATAAAACTGGATCGTATCTCCTGCCTGCAGCCTTTCTTTCCCTTCGGCCTTCTGATTATTGTATTTGATATTCTTTTTGCGAAGCATTTTGTAAAAAAAGGAAGAAGGTGCCAGCGGCAGATATTTCTGCAGGAATTTAAGCAGTGTCTGTCCGGCTTCCTTTTCCCCGATCTGATATTCCCTCATGTACCGGTTCCCTGTTTTTGGCGAATGTAGTTCTGAATAGTTACGTGCATTTAAACAATAAGGATTCGTAGGTCATAAAAAAGTTACAAGGTAATTTCGTATAATAATACGCGGACCTCATCTTCTTTTTCAGGATTCCGCTCCGGCTGTGCTTCGGAACGGTTCTTTAACTGTTCACAGTATTTCTTAAGATCCTTTGTTAAGGTGATGGTGTAATCCTTGAAGCCACCCTGCTTTAACATAGTCTGCAAATGCGTAACTGCTGCATCCGGGTCGCACTTCTCACTTTCGGTAAAACCCAGAATGACCTTCCCGTCAACGACCATATGACTGACCGGAAAATTCTTCTGATAGGAAGTAAAATAAAGATCATACATTCCAATCAGACGCCCCTCACAGGGCTTGATCTGCTCATAGGCATTGCTGCTGCAGCCCTTCGCCCGGCAGAGCATAATCATATTAACAATGCTTTTGCAAGCCGGAAGACATCCAAGAACCGCAACCACGGTCAACAGATTCCTTCTGCTTCCGGTAGTCAGGTAGCCTGCCAGAAAAATAGCCAGTGAAATTCCAAAGCAGAGAAGCGTCCATAGAATGGCGTTCCGCTTCTTTTTATCAAGATATCCAAACGTTCCTTTGACTGCTCTCATATGTTTTCCTCCTTAAGACACATCTGGTCTGCAAATTCTCGATTAGTTTCTTTACTCCGTTATTCATCTTTAAAAGAATTTTCATCCAGTAATTTCATCGCTTCTTCATAATCATGAATATAAAAATCTGCAAGCTCCTGTTTTTCCCTTGTCTGATGCAGGGAATACTGATCATGCACGGCACAGACCTTCATGTTGGCAGCCCTTCCTGCCTGGATTCCGGGGATAATATCCTCGAACACAAGGCAGTTCTCCGGTGCCACGCCGCATTGTCTGGCAGCCTCTAAATAAATATCCGGAGAAGGCTTTCCTTTCTTGACTTCACACCCGGTCACAATACAGGTAAAGTATTGGGATACCCCAAGGGATTCAAGAACACCCTCGACAAGGGAACGTTCGTTACTGGTGGCAATACCAAGCCGGATATCATGATCGGTACAATACGCAATAAAGCGTTCAGCACCCTTCTTTAATGGAACCTCATGCAGGTATTTATCCTTTGCCATCTGTGTCCAGTCTGACTTCATCTGTTCAATGCTGTCCGGAATAGGAAAATGCTCCTTAAAATAAACTGCAGTTTCCGAAAACGACATTCCCTCAATGTTGGACTGCAAATCTTCGGGAAGCAGAATATGGAACTTTCCTAAGTACTGACGGTCAATATCCTTCCAGATCCACATGGAATCCACGAGGGATCCATCCAGATCAAACAAAACGGCATTTATATTCTGTAACATTTGTTATACTCCTGTTCCTTCTTTCCGACTCATTTCTGCACAATAAAGATTGCGGTATATCCTGCTTTGCCGGTGCATATGTAATAGAATAACACACCTTGCAGGATTCGGAAATGAAACGTTTCTTTTCTTTTTTATTTTTTATGTTTCTGGCAGTATGTATCCTGACAGAGCCGACGGCCTGTATCGGATACGCCAAGGATGCCCTTTTGCTCTGGTTTCTTAAAATCCTGCCAACGTTATTTCCCTTTATGGTGATTTCGGGGATCATCATCCGGATGAATCTGACTTCATATTTTCCTTCGGCAGGAATCTATGGGATCCTCGTCGGGTTCTTCTGTGGCTTTCCGATGGGGGCTCTGACAGCCTGTACCATGTATGAGGAAAAGCAGATCACACAGAAGGAAGCCGAATACCTGTGTGCCTTTACGAACAATATGGGACCTGTTTACTTCTGCTCCTATGTTCTGCCAACTCTTGGAATTACCAATAAACTGCCTTATCTCATCGCCATGTATGGGATTCCTTTGCTGTATGGATTACTGCTGCGAAAAACGGCCTACAAGTCCTGTTCTTTTCGAAAACTCCCATCCGGAGCTCACGTAAGCCTGCTGAATGCGATTGATGCATCGATTGCGCAGGCAATCATGTCCATTACCAAACTCGGAGGTTATCTCATTTTATTACAGACACTCTATATTCTGCCGGAGCGTTTGATCCGGCTGCTTAGCCGTTTCTCTTTGGCTCTCCGGCTTCCGCTTCCGTTTCTCAACGCTTTTTTGTGTTGTCTGCTTGAAATCACGGGAGGAATTGCAAAAATGAATGTCTATCCACCGCTTTACGTGCTTGCCCTGCTTCCGCTGGGAGGGCTTTCATTTATTCTGCAGGCCGGTTCGGTCTTAAAAAATGCGGGGCTGTCCATTTCAGTTTATCTCCTGCATAAGCTGATCCAGACCGTATTTATTTTCGTTTTCTATGCCGTAATAATCCACGCAGATTTCTGATCAGAATTAAAAGCAGAATCAACATCAGAAGCACGATCCCGGCGATTGCAGCCATGATCCCAATCGAATATCCGCTTGATTTTGCAGGCGTTACCGGATCTGTGTGGTTGGAAAAGGCTTCTGCAGTAACTTCGGTATAGGTCTGCTGTTTATCCAAAAGCTCCTCTTCCTCTTGCCGCTGCATTTCCTGACGTAATCGCTCCGGATCCTCGATGGTTCCAACCTTTATGGTGTTGCTTTCTGTAAATTTGTCATATTCATTATATGCCATGGTCCGCAGCTCTACCACAGTATCAAACGGAAGCTGGAACGTAAAGGTATGTTCGGGCGCCGAGACGTCCCATTGCTCCGGACGCGGCCATTCCAATAATTCCGAATAGGTATTTCCACCATCGGTACTGACGGCATAATACTGGATATAACTGTCAATGTCTGACGCGGTCATCCGAATCGTTGCCATGCCGGTTTCGGAATCGATGGAGGCAAGTTCAATCTTATTTACCTCCGGTGCCGTTTCGTCCGGTCTTGCAATATCCGCAGGAACCGCAATCTGGGAAACCGGATAACCGGAATAATCTATGTCCAGTTCTTCGGATTTTAAACCAAAATATTTTGCAACAGCTTCGGCATCACGGATTCCAAGAGCCTTTAACGAGTCCTCTCCATCGGCTACCGCAAAAGCATCCTTTTCATGATCCAGATGACAGTGCTCAATTAACGCACACGGAACATCCATCTCTGCGGAGTACCGTAAAATGCCGTAATAGTCAGTTTCCTGGTCATTCAGCCTTGTTTTGATGCCACGGGAAAACAAACCCATATCCGTAAGCTCCTGCATTTCAATCTCCGCAAAAGCAAATCCTTTACTGTATAGCTCGCCACGGGACGGCACCCACACTTCCGCACCGTATAAATTGTGATTTACGGACAGATTGAAGTGAAGACAGTAAAGAAAATCCGCATTCTTTTCTTTTGCAAAGGCGACACGGTCCTTGATCGTCATATCCATGTCCACTTCATGTGTCAGATAAACCGTAACATCCTCAAATTTTTCAAGATGCTCCTTCATGGCTTCCGCAACAATCGGATTGATTTCTTTTTCTACAAATTCACCATATTCCCCGCCACGGTTCTCTCCGCCGTGGCCTGGATCTATAACAATGATTGGCATCGTTTACTCCCCTATATACAAGGGAACCGACCTACCAATCGGTAGGTCGGTTCAGACCTTACAACATATCGACATTAATGCTTCCTGTCGTACCTTCCTGAAGATCACCCTCCGGTGCTTCAAACTTATCCGGCTCCGGTGGATTCAGTTCTACACGGTTGGAATTCACGACATCATTATAATGATTGAGTCCCGCCATAAAGCTTTCATAATGCTCGGTTGTGGTTTTCATTGTCTGGTTGATGAGTATTTCTACATTCGCTAAAATATCATCGGTATACTGCATGGCGGCAGACCGAACACTGTTCGCTTCCATGGTTGCATTGTCCAGGATTTCCTGAGCCTGCTTCGTTGCCATGGTAACTACCTCGTTCGCCTGTGCATAGGCCTGCTGCATAATTTCATGTTCGTTGATCAACTGGTTGGTATGCAGGGTTGCTTCATTGATCAGAGCCTGTGCCTTCTCCCTTGCATCATTTAAAATAGCTTCTTTATTGCTGATGATCTTCTGATAACGCTTGATTTCATCAGGAGTTTTCATACGCAGCTCACGAAGAAGCTCGTCAATTTCTTCCTTGTTCACAATAATCTTGGTATCGGAAAAGGTCTGATACTTGCAACCATCGATATATTCTTCGATTTCATCAATTAACTGTTCAATTCTGCTGCTCATTCCATTGCCTCCGGTTCATTTCTTTCTATTCCATATTTGTCATAAATCTGCTTTCCTAAAAAGCCCGGTACACACATGGAAATATCGCCTCCGAAGCTGGCAATTTCCTTGACGCTCGAAGAACTGAGGTAGGCATATTCCAAACCGGTTGTTAAAAAGACCGTATCCACTGCACCATGGGAAAGCTTGGCATTTGTCTGGGCTGTCTGAAGTTCATATTCAAAATCGGTGATGGCGCGTAAGCCACGGATCACGACATGAACATCCTTCTCTTTTGCATAATCTACCAATAAGCCGCTGAAAGATTCCACCTTGACATTCGGAATATCCTTCACCGCTTCTTTTAATATCTTAACACGTTCTTCTACTGAAAACAATGGTGTCTTTACTTTATTGTTTAAGACACTTACCGTTAATTCGTCAAACATCTGGGCCGCACGGCGGATGACATCAAGGTGTCCGTAATGAACCGGATCAAAGCTTCCCGGATAAATTGCTTTTTTCAATTTTCTTCTCCTTAAGACGTCGGGTTTCCGTTCCCTATTGTCTTTTGATAAATAAATGTTTATTGGTCTTGTAATTCTTTTCTCTTACAATCGTAAATCCGCATTCGTTAAGGAAATCAAAGGATCGGTCAATCGTGGCTTCTAAAATAATGGTGGTATGCTCGGTAACATATGGCATATTCCTTAATTCTCGGAAAAGCACCGGCTCGATGCCAAGTGCATACGGAGGATCCATAAAGATGATAGAGACCTCCTTTTCGTGGATTTGGTGAACACCGGATAAAACATCTCCCTGAATCAGAGTGGCGTGGTCTGTAAACTTCGTAAACTGTAAATTATCCCGAATACAGGAAACTGCTTTCGGGTTGTTTTCAATAAAATAACTGTGTTCTGCACCACGGCTTAAGGCCTCAATGCCTATTCCGCCGCTTCCTGCAAAAAAGTCTGCAAACACACATCCCGGCACGTCCATCTGAATCATATTGAATAAAGTTTCTTTAATCCGATCCGTGGTTGGCCTGGTATCCATGGATGCCGGTGTCTTTAATGGAAGGCTGCGTGCCGTTCCTGCAATTACTCTCATAGTTCCTCCTTAACGCTACAGACGAAGCTTGGTTCCTTTACTGTCTCTGTGCTGCGGCTTGATCCGCTGCAGCTCCACATGCTTGTCTTTATATACAATATCCGGATCGGGCATAGCCACCTGTGTATAATAAACGGCTTCTACATGATCCTTATCGGAAAGCTTCATTCCGCGGACACCCACGGCCGATTTTTTCTTTTCCGGAATTTCTTCTAATCCGAACCGCAGGAAATATCCTTCCGCAGACTGCAGGATGATCTGTTTCTGCTCTTTGATAATTTCGACACTGATGACCTCATCGTTATCCAGCAGTTTTGTTGCGGCAACGGTTCTCTTTGCCACATCAAATTCACCGCCGTCAACCACCTTCATCTGAGCCTTAGATGTGACAAACAGAATCCGGTAAAGATTCAGGCTCGTCTGGCTTTCTACCGTGATGGAGTATTCCTTCTGCGAATCATAATTACTGATGTTATCGATCGGAACGCCCTTGTCACGGAACTTTCCAAACGGAACATCCTGTAATTTCACGGTGTGAAGCTGTCCGGTATTTGTAAAGATACAGATTTTGCCGGTATTCTTACAAAAGATCACATATTTATTTTCGGTATCCGCAGCCTCCTTGTTCCGTTCATAGGTCGGAACATCCACGGACCGGGCATAACCGAAGCGATCCATTAAGAAGACAATATCCATCTCTTCCAGCTTCTTCTCCACGTAAACAGCTTCTGCAACATTTTCAATAACGGTTTTACGCGGCTTTCCATATTCCCGGCGGATATCGTCGAGCTCATTCATGATAACCTGCGCCATGGAATCCCGGCGGTCTAAGATGTCCTCATACCGGTAAATATTGGCAAGCGTATCCTCGTGCTCGTTGATTAACGCTTCGAGTTCGAGTCCGATTAATTTATATAAACGCATTTCTAAGATGGCATTTGCCTGCTTTTCGGTAAAACAGAGCTGGGAAGCCATAATCTTGGATTCCTTGGATCGGAATTTGATGCCATCGGTCTTACCTTCGACCAGACAGGTTTTCGCCATGGCACGATCCCTGGATCCTCGCAAAATCTCGATGACAAGATCAATGACATTGCAGGCTTTGATCAGACCTTCCTGAATTTCCTTGCGTTCCAGTTCTTTTTCAAGGAGTGTGGTATATTTCCGGCGTGCTACTTCAAACTGGAAATCCACATTGTGTTTAATGATCTGTTTAAGGCTCATAACCTCCGGTCTGCCATCGGCAATGGCCAGCATGTTGACACCAAAGGTATCTTCAAGCCTTGTCTTTTTATAGAGCATATTAACAAAATTCTCAACATCTGCATCCTTGCGAAGCTCAATGACAATACGGATTCCTTCCTTGGAGGACTGGTTCGTAATGTCTACAATATCCTGCGTTTTTTTTGTTTCGGAAAGGGCTGCCACATCCATCAGGAACTTAGAAATGTTAGCTCCGATCATGGTATAGGGGATTTCAGAAATGACAACATTCGTCTTGCCGGCCTTTCCTTTTTCAATATCTACCCTGCCGCGGACCTTGATTTTTCCAACGCCGGTTTCATAAATTTCCAGCAGTTCATCCTTGTTGGTGACAATACCACCGGTCGGAAAATCCGGACCTTTCATATATTTCATTAATCCTTCTGTGGTAATCTCTTCATTCTGCATGTAGGCTTTTACCGCATCGGCAACCTCACCAAGATTGTGAGGCGGAATGCTGGTTGCCATACCAACGGCAATTCCTTCGGAACCGTTGACTAACAGATTCGGAATTTTCACAGGAAGAACGGAGGGCTCTTTCTCTGTTTCGTCGAAGTTCGGGATAAAATCAACAACATTCTTATCCAGGTCTGCTAAAAACGCTTCCTGCGTTACTTTTTCAAGACGGGCTTCCGTGTATCGCATAGCAGCGGCTCCGTCACCCTCGATGTTACCGAAATTACCGTGTCCGTCAATTAAGGGCATCCCCTTCTTAAAATCCTGTGTCATCACAACGAGCGCATCATAAATGGAGCTGTCTCCGTGAGGGTGATATTTACCCATCGTATCGCCGACAATACGGGCACTCTTACGGTACGGCTTATCATAACGGATTCCCAGCTCATGCATATCGTAAAGCACACGGCGCTGTACCGGTTTTAACCCGTCTCTGGCATCCGGCAGGGCACGTGCGATAATGACACTCATGGCATAGTCAATATAAGATTTCTGCATCACTTCCGAATATTCGGTTTTGATGATTTTTTCTTCCATGCAATCAATTCCTTTCTAAGAAACTCCGGAACCTGTCTTAACAATCAGATATCCAGCTCCGCATCGGTAGCATGTTCATAGATAAATGCCTTTCTGGGAGGAACCTCGGTTCCCATCAGCATTTCGGTTACTTCGGATGCCATACGGGCATCTTCAATCTCTACCTGCTTTAAAATTCTGGACGCCGGATCTAAGGTCGTTTCCCATAACTGCTGTGCATCCATTTCGCCAAGACCCTTGTAGCGCTGTAAGGTAAATGGACCTTTATGCTTCTTGCGGTACTGCTCTAATGCTTTGTCATCGTACAGGTACTCTTCCTCTCCCTTAGATGGCATTGCCTTATATAACGGCGGCATGGCAATATAAACATGTCCTTCGTAAATCAGCTCCGGCATAAACCGATAGAATAAGGTCAGAAGCAGTGTGGAAATATGAGCACCGTCCACATCAGCATCGGCCATAATGATAATCTTGTC
Organism: Bacteroidaceae bacterium; assembly: GCA_963650485.1. Lineage (GTDB taxonomy): Bacteria > Bacillota > Clostridia > Lachnospirales > Lachnospiraceae > Suilimivivens. The sequence goes on along the minus strand of CAVJLN010000026.1, from coordinate 26,683 downwards.
ATAACGAAGCTTCGTGATATCAAAATCGTTTCCATAGCCTTCAGAAAAACCACAGCCAAACGCATTGATCATGGTTTTGATTTCCGCATTGGCCAATACTTTATCAATACTTGCCTTTTCCACATTCAGGATCTTGCCGCGGATCGGCAGAATTGCCTGATAGGCACGGTCTCTTGCCGTTTTGGCACTGCCGCCTGCGGAATCTCCTTCGACAATGAAGATTTCACACTTTGAAGCGTCTCTGGATTCGCAGTTTGCAAGCTTTCCGTTCGAATCAAAGGAAAACTTCTGCTTTGTGAGCATATTGGTCTTTGCTTTTTCTTCGGTTTTACGGATTTTGGCTGCCTTTTCGGCGCAGCCGATAATGCTCTTTAGGTTTTCTAAATTACGATCAAAATAACGGATGAGTTCATCGCCTGTAACCTTTGCAACAACCTTTGCCGCGTCCTGGTTATCGAGCTTTGTTTTTGTCTGTCCTTCAAAACGGGGATCCGGATGCTTGACAGAAATCACAGCAGTCATGCCGTTACGCACATCGGCACCGGTAAAGTTCACATCCTTTTCCTTTAAAATATTCAACTCCCTGGCATAGGTATTGATAATATTCGTGAACGCAGTTTTAAAGCCGGTAAGATGGGTACCGCCTTCTGCATTGTAAATATTATTACAGAATCCAAGAACATTTTCATGGAATTCATTGATATACTGGAAGGCTCCTTCGACCGAAATTCCTTCGCTTTCGCCTTTAAAATAAACGACTTCGCAGACGGTCTCTGTGGACTTGTTCATGTCCTTGATAAATCCAATGATTCCATCCGGCTCATGATATTCCACATGGTCTGTTATGTCTTTTCTTTTATCTTCAAAAATAATGGTAAGTAACGGATTTAAATATGCCGTTTCATGCAGACGGCTCTTGATGTCGTCTTCCTTAAACCGTGTGCGGTCAAAAATGGTATCGTCCGGCAGGAAATTAATCTTCGTACCGGTTCCTCTTGCTTTCCCGATCACAGGGGGCAGTCCTTCGATCAGATCTACCGCCGGGATTCCTCTTTCGTAACGGTCTTCATAAAGATTCCCGTCGCTCTTTACCTGAATGGTTAGATGCGTGGATAACGCATTGACAACCGAGGAGCCAACCCCGTGCAGCCCGCCGCTTGTTTTATAAGCAGAATCATCAAATTTACCGCCTGCGTGAAGCGTTGTAAGCACCAGACGCTCTGCGCTGATTCCTTTCTCATGGAGTCCGACCGGAATGCCTCGTCCGTTATCTTCGATGGTTGCCGATCCGTCTGCCTCGAGCGTTACCCAGATTTTGTCACAGTAACCGGCAAGATGTTCATCCACGGAGTTATCTACGATTTCATAAATCAGATGGTTTAAGCCCTTCGTAGAGACACTGCCGATATACATTCCGGGTCTTCGTCTGACCGCTTCCAATCCTTCCAGCACCGTAATACTGGAAGCGTCATAAACCGCTTCCTTTGCCATTTAATAAACCTCTTTCTTTGTTTTCTGAAATTCTGTAACCATTCAGAACCCATATTCGTAAGTTACAAAATCTTTTTGCAGCATGCAACTGCAAGGGAACCCGGTCCGATATGGCACGCCACACTTAAGGATAAGGGCTGTACGATAATTTCAAATCCTGGGAATTCCTTTAATAATTCTTCTTTAAACTGCAGGGCAGTTTCCAGATCTTTCGTATACGCAATCTCTAACCAGATATTCTCCGGTGCAGCTCCCCCAAAACGGTTTTCCATATCCTTGCGGATGGCAGACATCATCATCTGCTTTCCCTGAGATACTGTTCTTGCTTTGGAAAAAGCATCGAGCTTTTCTCCCTGAATGGTAAGCACTGGTTTCAGCTTCAGTAACGAACCGATTGCTGCAGCTGCCGGAGTGATACGGCCGCCCTTTTTCAGATAAAGCAGGGTATCCAGCATAATATAAATACTGGAATTGAACTTATCCTCTTCTAAGAATGTCTTAATTTCCGCGCCGGTAAGTCCTCGTTCTGCAAGCAGCAAGGCATCCAGACAGGACTGCCGCTGGGTGACCGAAATCCGCTGATTGTTTACAACGTGAACGCGATTTATGTAATCTGCTTCATCAGCCAGCATTAGCGCTGTCTGGCAGGCTCCGGATAATCCGCTGCTCATCGGGATGTAAACCAGTTCCTCATAATCCGCAAGAAGGTTATCCCACAGCTTTAGGACCGAATCCGGGGAAGGCTGGCTGGTAACCACATTGGCGCCGCCCTCTAACTTCTCATAGAAGCCCTCCTGCGTCAGGCTGATGTCTTCAAAGTACTCTGTATCGTCGATCATAAAAGGCATTGGAAGTACAAATAAGCCAAGTTCCTTTGCTTCCTTCTGAGTTATTCCACTATTCGAATCTGTTACTACTGCAATTTTCTTACTCAATCGGTTCACCAATCCTTCCCAAATATCTTACTTTCAGATTGACTTAAAGTCAATCAGTTTCGTTGTATTCTCTTCCAAATATTCCCTTAATGCGGCATGCTGGCTCTGCATCAGATCTTCATCTTCCGCAAGCAGATGGTCTACTGTCTGGCTGATCTTTTTCAAAAAAGTGGCATCCTGATAAACATCCGCAATCTTGAATTGCATCAATCCACTCTGCCGGATTCCAAACAGATCTCCCGGTCCGCGCAGCTTTAAATCCTGCTCTGCAATATAAAAGCCGTCATTGGAATCATTCAGGATCTTTAGTCGTTTGTTGTTTTCGGGCTTTTCGGAATGATTCATAAAAATACAGTAGGACTGCTCCTTACCACGTCCGATCCGGCCGCGGAGCTGATGGAGCTGTGCCAGTCCGAAGCGTTCGGCGTTCTCGACCAGCATGACGGTTGCATTCGGCACGTTAATTCCGACTTCAATGACTGTTGTGGAAACCAGGACATCAATATTTCCTTTGGCAAACTGGTCCATGATTTCCTGTTTCTGATCCGCTTTCATCTTACCATGGATCATTTCCACACGGATTTTCGGATTCAGCTTCTCGCGAAGAAGCCTCGTATAGTCCGTTACATTCTCAACATCATTCAGCACTTCGTTTCCTTCGACCATCGGGCAGATCACATACACTTGTCTTCCGGCGGCAACCTCCTTTTCGATAAAGGCATATGCCTTCGGACGGTATGAAATGCCTACCACACAGTTCTTTACTGGAAGCCGCTCAGCAGGTCGTTCATCCACAAGGGAAATATGCAGATCCCCATACAGGATAATCGCAAGGGTACGGGGAATCGGCGTCGCACTCATGACAAGAACATGGGGGCTGCCCCCTTTTTCTCCGAAGCGTTCCCGCTGACGTACACCGAAGCGATGCTGTTCATCGGTAATAACAAGTGCAAGTTTCTGAAAAAACACCTTATCCTGAATCAGGGCATGGGTTCCAATCACAAGATTCACACTGCCATCGGCGATTTGCAGATACGCTTCCTTTTTGGCTTTAGCACTCATGGATCCGGTTAATAAGAGCGGCTTAAACGGAAGTCCGTATTCCTTTGTCATGGTACAGATCTGTTCAAAATGCTGGGTGGCAAGAATTTCTGTCGGCGCCATCAATGCTCCCTGATAACCGTTATCCACACATAGCAGAAGGGCTAAAAAAGCAAGGATTGTCTTGCCGGATCCGACATCGCCCTGAATCAGGCGATTCATGCATCTTCCACCGGTAAGATCTTCAACAATCTCTCCGTAAACGCGCTTCTGTGCTCCGGTAAGCGGATAAGGGATCTGTTCCATAAGGCGCCCCGGCCATGCGGTTTCCAGCATGGGATACGGGGTATCTTCTTCCTTGATCTGCTTCATCTTCCGGATCATCAGAAGGAACAGAAACAATTCGTCAAAGACAAGTCTCCTGCGACCCTCTGCAAGCTCCTCATAGCTTTCCGGGAAATGAATCCGTTTCAGGGCTTCCTTTCGGTCTGGAAGCTGATATTCCTTAACGATTTCCGGTGGTACAAACTCAGGCTCCTCATATTCCGGAAGCACCTGTGCAATGCATTTCCGGATCAGATGATTAGTAAGTCCCTTAGTCAGCCCATAGACCGGCTGGAGCTGCATACGCAGCCTTTCGTATTCGTCCCTGCCATAGATCGCTGGCTGCTCCATGCGGTACTGGCCGTGCTCCTCCTGCAGTTTTCCATAGAAAAGATAACATGCTCCGGAAACCAGTCTGGATTTCAGGTATGGCATATTGAAAAAGGCTAAGGTCACTGTATCCTGACCGTCAGTTGCTTTGCCTGTCCCGATGGTCAGATTCCGGAGCTTCTTAAGGGAAAAGCTCCCCTGCAACTGCAGAAATACCGCAACCATTTCTCCGTCCTGCGCAGCTTTTAATTTCTTGGGTTCCGGATAAACCACATAATCTCTCGGATAATCGTGAATGAGATCTTCTACGGTATCAACTCCGATCTTTCGAAAAAGTCTGGCGGTTTTTTCACCGACTCCTTTTACAGACAGGATATCGTTTTTCGAATTCATTTTTCACCCCTTACAACCACTATATGTAGCTTTTGGTTCTACTTCTTACTATATGCAAAAAGGACGGTTAAACCGTCCTTTTTGCATTATATTTGATTGGTAACTTTGATTGTTACATTCCGTTTATCTTTTTCGTTCCAGTATTTCTATTCCATGGAAATCACATAGTAATAGATCGGCTGTCCGCCCATCTGTAATTCTACATCACAATCCGGATAGGTTTCTTCTACCTTCGCCTTGACTGCTTCGGCAGCTTCCTCAGTTACATCAGAACCATAGTAAATGCTGATCAGTTCCAGATCATCATGCATCATGGCCGTAATCATGTTAAAGGTAACCTCTTCCATATCACGTCCGACAGAAAGAATACCGGAATCGCCGATTCCCATGTAGTCACCCTGCTTGATTTCCTTATCGTCAATCATGGTATCACGAACGGCATAGGTAACCTGTCCGGTCTTGACATTCTTGATTTCACATTCCATGGTTGCCGCATTGTCCTCCGGATCCATATCCGGTACATAATTAATGATTGCGGTAATTCCCTGCGGAACGGTCTTGGTGGGGATGACAATGATCTTCTTGTCTTCTACCATGGTCTTCGCCTGATTTGCGGCAAGGATAATGTTCTTGTTGTTTGGAAGAATAAAGATCGTGTCAGCATTTACCTTATCGATCGCATTCAGCATATCTTCGGTACTCGGATTCATGGTCTGACCACCCTCGATAATGTAGTCGGCACCCAGCCCCTTGAAGATTTCACTCATGCCTTCGCCTACGGAAACAGCAATAAAACCAACTTCCTTGTGGGGCATTTCCGGTTCCTTCTTCTGCTCCTGTTCTTTTAACTGTTGTTCTTTAAAGAGCTTTTCCTGATGTTCTAAACGCATGTTGTCAATCTTCATATTGGATAATGCACCATACTTCAATGCCCTCTGGATAGCAAGTCCTGGATCATTGGTATGTACATGTACCTTAACCACATCCCCATCCGCAACAACCACAATAGAATCCCCGATGGATTCCAAATAATTCTTGAGATCGATTTCGTTCTTGATATTGAAGGTTTTATTTAATAAGATAATAAATTCGGTGCAGTAACCATATTTAATCTCCTGTTCCACAGAGGATGCAGCCTCTTCCTTTGCAGTGCCATCCTTCGGAGCTTCTAAGGTAAAGTCAACCTCTTTACCAAGGAATGCATCAAATGCCCCCTTCATTACCTGCATAAGTCCCTGACCACCGGAGTCTACCACGCCTGCCTGTTTTAAAACCGGAAGCATATCAGGAGTTTTTGAAAGTACCTCATCACCGTACTCAATTACCTGACGGAAATATAGCTCCATATCGTCACAGCCATCTTCGGCTAATTCTCTTGCTTTATCAGCCATTCCTTTCGCTACGGTAAGAATGGTTCCTTCCTTCGGCTTCATAACAGCTTTGTAAGCAGATTCCACTGCCTTCTCTGTAGCGGTTGCCAGTGTCGGAATATCAATTTCTTCGCATTCACGGATGGCCTTCGTAAATCCACGGAATAACTGGGAAAGGATGACGCCGGAGTTTCCTCTGGCACCTCTTAAGGAACCGGAAGAAATTGCTTTGCAGATTGTCATCATATCTTCATCCTGGAGGTTCACGACTTCCTTGGCTGCGGACATGATTGTCAGCGTCATATTCGTACCGGTATCACCATCAGGAACCGGGAATACGTTTAATTCATTAATCCATTCTTTCTTAACTTCAAGATTTTTCGCACCGGCTAAGAACATCTTTGCAAGCATCTTAGCATTGATCTTATTGCTATTCACTGTAAAGCTTCCTCCTAATCAATCACTTTTACACCTTCGACAAAGATGTTTATTTTCTCAATTTCGATTCCGGTAAATTCCTCTACCTTATATTTCACATTGCTGATCAGATTGTTTGATACAGCAAGGATACTTACACCATAAGCGACAATAATATGAAAATTGATTACCAGCTTATTGTTGTGAACCATAACATTGATTCCTCGGGTCATGCTGTCGAGCTTAAGAAGCTTCACAAAACCGTCCCTCATGTTGATTCCTGCCATACCGACAACACCAAAGCATTCCATTGCAACACTGCCTGCATACTGTGCAATCGCTTCATTGTCAATGGAAATATTTCCCATGCTGGTATTAATTGAAGTCATTTTATTTGAATACTTCGTTGTAGAAGATTTCATAAGTAGCCCTCCTTCTTTTTAAACATATATTAGGTATTATAACCTCTGTCTGCAAAAAATGAAACTAATTTTTCAAAAAATTATCATTATTTTCAAAAACATGTAAAAATTCCGCTTGCATTCTATAAGGATATCTGCTATTATACAACTGTTGCGGTTATATTTAAATTGTTAGGAGGTGCTACGATGGCTAAATGTGATATTTGTGGTAAGGGCGTACATTTTGGAAATAACGTCAGCCATTCTCATAGAAGATCTAACAGAATCTGGAATTCTAACATCAAAAGTGTTAAGTGTAAAGTAAACGGAGCTTCCAAAAGAATGCATGTTTGCACAAACTGTCTGAAGTCCGGAGCTGTTGAAAGAGCTTAATTACTGGATTGATTAAAATGAAAACAAATGACTTGGGCAAGCGATTTTCGCTTGCCCTTTTCTTGGCTTTTTGTAACTATTCAGAGCCATGCAAAATCTGATAAATATGATCGGAATGTTTGCATTCGTAAGGACTGACATAATTTCTGCCTATGCCCAGCGCCCGAATTCATAGCTTCTCTTCAATTCTTCATAAATCCGGTTGATGACAAGAACCATTTCGGTATCTCCTGCCACATTGTCCGGATGAAACATCTTTAACAGATCCCTGTAACGCTTCTTCAATGCAAGCTGGCTGTTTACCCCCTGGAAAAGTATTTCTGCCATCTGATCGTTCCGCTCTCTGTGAAGTTCCCGTTCGTGTGCCTTCTGTTCAGAACGAAACTGCAGCTTTTCTTTTTCAAAGGCTTTCCTCTCTGCATCAAGCTGAATAAAGCCATTCTTTAAGATTTCCATTTTCTTGTCAAAGAACTGCTCGTCCTGCTTTAAACGCTTCCGCTCAATGACCAGCTTTCGGTTTACTTCCAGCATTTCATCCCGGAACTGGGCACGCTCTTCAATGAACTTCTCCTGCGTATGAAGAAATTCGCTGCGTTCCATTTCAAGACGGATGTTTTCCCGAAACAACCATCCTTTCAGTTCGTTTAATTCTTCCGCATCTCCTGTCACCAGAACTTTCTCAAAATCATCATGACAATCTACCGGCTTCCCCTTCCGCTCGCCATCCATGGTATCTCCTCCGGGGCACAGCCCCGTTATCCACAATAATAACAATTGTATCCAATTAACAGTAATAATCCGATAATAATCAACGCAATCAGATAATGATGCGTCAAAAACAGCATTAAAACCATTCCAACCGCAATCCAGAATGCAATAAAACCAATTAATTTTTTCAAGAGTCATCCTCATAACCGGATTCTTATCTTATTCTATGCAGCATGATCCATTTCCATGCAGAACGGAATGCTATGCCTCCGTTTTCTTCTCAGGGAAAGCTGCTTCTACGGCTGCATCATCGTCGATCATCTCTTCCTTCGGAGCAGTAAACTTGTCTACGATATCCGGAATCATATCAAGCACCTTCGTCATGGTATCCTGATTTTTGATATTAACAAGTTTCGTGGAACCATTTTTAATGACAAGCACTGCACTCGGGGTCATCTTACCACTGAAGCCGCCACCCCCGCCATTCTTCTTGTCTCCTGCGGATGCGCCTGCTCCAACGCCAAAGGAAACATCCACAAGCGGCAGAATGATCGTATCTCCAATCTGCGTTGCTTCCCCGACTACCGTCTTCGTAGATAACACCGTATTCATTCCCTTCATTAGGGATTCAATCACTCCTGCAAAATTATTATCAGCCATTATGCTACCTCCCTTTTCAACAGCCTGATGAGTTTTCGTAAATCTTTGTTAAAATAAATGATACATGCCGTTCTTACTGCCTGAAACAATGTAATATGTCCCCGGATCTTAAGTGATCCCTCCAGAATTATCTGATCAAAGTCGGGAATCACATCAATATGTCCTCCAATCAGAGGATATAACATTCCATAACAGCCAAGAATCTGTCCGGTGGTCGCCGGATCCTCCATTCCAATATGCAGGTATCCCTTAACCTTCCGAGGGGCAATGCTCTTTAAAAGCCGTAACGCCTCCTTCGAACACTTCTCCCATGTACGGTGAAACAGGTCACTCCGGAAGATCTTATAGTAATATCGGATATCATGAATAATATTCCTTATCTTATCATAGATTGACTGAATTGTGTACCGGATATTTTTAAGCAGTTCCCAAATCCTCTGAATACACCAGATAATTTTCTCCCGCAGCAGCCCCCACTTCGAGGTTGATTCTTCGGCATCTTTCTCTTCATCTCTTTCTTTTGCTGACTTCGAATTTGTTTCGGTATGTGCCGCATCCGCGGTCTTGTTTTCCGGCTCATTCTCAAAATCATTTTCAGACCCTTCCTTGCTCTTTTCTTCTTTGGATGCTTTTGAAGCTTTGACTTTCTTTTTCACTTTTGGGTCTGACTCCGCTTTTTTTTCAGCAGATGCTGTCACTTTCGAGGGTCGGTCTGACCGGAACAGGGTAAAGCAGGCAATTCTTACCCGCAAATACGCTTCCTCCGGATAAAGAAATCGGATGTTCAGAAGATGAAGAAGCCACGTCACCCTGATAAGTGCGTGAAGTTGCTGTTCGCCCTCTGCATCCTTCGAAGCGTCAATCCGGTAACGGATCGGCACAAAAAGAACCAGTAGCAGAAGGAGCAGAATCAGTCCCAAAGCAACAAGCAATATGATTCCTATCATTTTCAGTATGGTCAAAATTACCATTCCCATGCATTATAAACCTTTCTTCTGATCTTTTACTTTGAGCTTCAAATATTCCTTGAGGTCACATTTACCGGTTCTTTCAAGGCTTTCTTCTACTATCTGCTGCACAATCGCAACTGCTTCCTCATAATTCGAAGCAATTCCAATGATGATCGGTGCGTGTTTTCTGAAATATTTCTGCTTTAACAGCATGGACGAATAAATTTCCAACTGATCGTCTCCATAAGCAAGCGTAACCAGATAAACCCGTACCATTGCATGAATCTTCAATTTTTGTTTTATTATCCCTACATGCGCAACCGTTTCTCCCACATAGAGATCCTTATAAAATTTCATACAGAAATCACTCCTTCTGCCTGTGTATGCCTTTTAGGACTGTGGCTCTATAAGGTATGCATCAAAAATCCGTTTTGCAATCGGAACGGCATAATCGCCTCCGGCTCCGGCACCTTCGATAATAATCGTCACACAGACCTGCGGATTCTCTGCCGGTGCATATCCGGTAAACCAGGCGTGGCTTTCACCCTTTACCGTACCGTATTCCGCCGATCCTGTTTTTCCGGCAGCCGTATAGGATAAGCCTTTTAACCGTGACGCAGTACCCTCTGTGACAACGGCCTCCATCAAAGTCTGCATGGCGGCTGCTTCCGTTTCCGTCATCAGATTTCCGTAAGCGGACGGTTTGAACTCCTTAGTAATGGTCCCGGCACTGTTTTTTACAGAGTCCACCAGATAAGGCTTCATGAGTTTCCCGTTATTGGCAATTGCACAGGTAATCATATTTAACTGCAGTGGCGTAATTCCGGCAGCCCCCTGACCGATCGAAATCTGCATCATATCTGCATCCGAGGTGTTTTCATCCACAGCCAGATTACTTACCGCATGCTGGAAGGAAACCGGCAGCTTCTGATTAAAGAGAAGCTGATTTAATGTTTCTCCGAACTCATTCCGGTCAAGAGAAAGTCCGATATTTGCATATGAGGTATTACAGGACTTGGCAAAGGATTGCGTGAAATCCATCGAGCCATGCACCGAGCCATGATAACACTGAATCCGGTCTTCTCCCCATTTGATGGAACCGACACACTGATACCGGTAATTCTGATAAGTGTCCGGATGTTCCCGGATATATTCTAAGGAAGTAATAATTTTAAAGGTAGATCCAGGTGGATAATTCCCCTGCGTGACTCGGTTAAGAAGAATCCCGCTTTCCGTATCCTGCAAATAATTGTCCCATTCCTGTGCCACCGTAGACGGGTCAAAATCCGGATGGGATACCATTGCCAGAATTCTTCCGGTCTGCGGCTCTGTCACAATTATGGCTCCCCGATAAACGCCAAGCGCCGTAGAAGCTACCTGCTGCAGGTTTGTATCCAGTGTCGTATAAACATTATCTCCCGGATATTTCTCGCCCTTGGCTTCCAGAGAAGCCTTCTGGGAAAGAGGCGCATTGGAATTGATCAGATAATAATTGCACTGGGATTCCAGTCCCATTTTTCCGTTAACGGCATAGCCTACCACATGGGAAAATAAATTTCCGTATGGATATTCGCGCACTTCCTTTCCGTCCTCGTTTTCAACGGTCTGTGCCAGAATCTGACCATCTCCGGAATAAATGCTTCCCCGGCGGTTCTGCGCTAAAAGCATCTGCTGACGTCCATTATAGCTGTTATTAATCAGTTCCTGCTTATGGGTTGCGGAATAATAAATAATATATCCTGACATGGAAAGCAGTAACAGCGTAAAAAACCAGGTTACCGCCATAATTTCCGGATTCTTTTTCTTCTGGAATTTCTTCTTCGGTGTACGATTATTCTTCACCTTCAAATTCTTCTCCTTCATTCTCTTGTTCATTCCAGTCTTCGATAAAATCATCGTCCTCAACATAGGAAGGATGTACCGGTCTGCCCGGCCGTTCCTGGTGATCTGCCCGTACCGGTCTTTCGGTTGTAGGGCGTCTGCGTCCGGATCCGTTCGGAACTCCGGGACGTCTTCGCCGTTTCAGGCGCAGCTGCTCTTCGATTTCCTTTTGTCGCAGAACATAAAGCCCTTCTACAATCGCAAACATCATTAACGTAGTAAGTACCGAGCTTCCGCCGTAGCTGATTAGCGGCAGGGTCACGCCGGTAAGCGGAATGAACTTCGTACCACCGCCAATCGTAAGAAACACCTGAAAAATATAAGTTACACCAAGGCCAAATGCAATCAGCTGATAAAACTTGTCATTCAGCCGGATGGAGATATTCATAAACATAATAAAGCAGCTTACACAGATCAGAATCAGGCAGACGGCAAACAGAATTCCAAGCTCTTCTGCAATCGCAGAGAAAATAAAATCCGCTTCGACCGTCGGAATGGATTCCGGTGTTCCCTTGTACAGTCCAAGTCCAAAGAAGCCGCCGCTCGATATTGCAAATAACGATTGGGTAATCTGATAGCCTGCAGAGTCAATGACGCTCCATGGATCCTTCCAGGCCTGCACACGTACCTGTACATGCCGGAACACCTTGAAAGCTATATAAGCAGCTGCTGCACCGCCACCTGCCCCAGCTGCTACATAGAGCAGATTCTTCGTTGCCACATAGACCATCAGGACATATACCACAAAGAAAATCAAAGCGCTTCCGAGATCCTTTGAAATCACCAGCACAATCACATGGGCTGCTGCAACCACGGCCGTTGTAAAGACCTCCAAGAATCCGGAAGCTTCATACAACGAACTTGCCACAAAAAATACAAATAAGATCTTCACAAACTCAGACGGCTGAAAGGTAACGCCTCCAATCGAATAGGAAAGCTTACTTCCATAGGTGGTCTGCCCAAGAATCAGAACCACGGAAAGTGCAAGAATACCAACCGCTGCATAGATCCATTTCAGATTCTTCAGAAAGCGAATCTTTTCAATCAGGAACGGAATCAGAAGGGCAATCGCCAGAGATCCCGCCACAATGATAAACTGTTTCACTGCTTTTTTCATATCTAGACGCGTCAGAATCACGAAGCCGATACTAAGCAGCATACACATGTTGTTGACAATCAGCCGGTTGGCTTTCGGGTAAATCATGCGGTACAGCACAATGGCTGCAAACAGCAGAATCTGCTGGAACGCATAAAAGAACAGGTAAGTAAAATCTCCTGTTTCAAAGCAGATAACCAGAAAGCTGCAAAAGTGAAACGCAAACATCAGGATATTCTGCCGGATATAGATGCCGTTGCGAGCCTCTTCGTTATCATAACGGAACACAGCAAAGCATTCATACGTGTATAATGTAATTAATAATGTAATGACATATTTGGAAAACTCGCTGACATATAATTCCATTATTCCACTCCTCTTTTTATATGTCCCGTTGTATATTCCTTATAAGGTGGCTTCACGCCAACTCCGGATAACAAATCCGCAAAATAACGTATAACTGCCGCAGTCTCTTCTCTATTTTCTACCGTAAAGTCGAGACGGTAAGCCGAAATGCCACGCATATCCTTCTCTACCAGGGCATGAAGAGACAAAGGTACACTGTTATAGATGATATTGTAGCAGCTCCGGCAGTTATGGAGTACCGGAAATGTTGTCTTGTAACGGTCTGTAAGAACACGGATTCCTGCTTCGTGCCGGCAGCTCTTTAAGGTGTTCTCAATACAATTTGCCGTAATCATCATCGGAAGCCGTCCATAAACAAGGGCAGATACTTCCATATGATCCGGAGCTTTCGTAAGAAGCTCCTTCCATTCTGCCTGATTCTCTTCCACAGGAAGTGTATATTCGGTAATCCGGGTTTCCCAGAACTGTACCGTTTCATGATTCCAGAAGTACAGATTGTGATCCGGAATCAGCCTGCTTTCCGGCAGGACTTTCTTCATATAAGCATAGGTTTCAAGATTACGGAACAAAAGACCCTCGAAGTGACCACTTCGCAGTGCTTCTTCCATATCTTTCAGATCCTTCCGGTTATGCCCGCGGATCACATAAGGGCCTGCAAGAAACAGCTTTCCCTCCCATTTCTCCCACGAAGAAGAAAGAAGATCTTTCTGTGCAAGCAGGGAATAATCCAGGTAAATCCGACGGATCGGGAGGTCATTTGAAAGAGCCTCAAGCTGTTCTTTCACCGATACGAAAACATCCAGCATTTTCGAAGTATTGTCCTGCGATTCACCACGGATATTCTGCCCGGATGATCGTTCCGTTGCAGCAGAGCCGGCAGGGGCTTCTTCCATATGGCGTGAAACGGGTAATCCATTCTCACGGATTCTCTCCTCTTCCAGATGAAGAACCGCTTCCCTTCGTAGATCATTGAGTTCCCGAACCGATGCAAAAACATCCTCATCCATCAGAATCTGGAGATCCCGGAGGATAAACGAGGTATTGCCCAGCTTATTCATCTGTTTACGGACATCCTCTTTCCTTAATGGCTGTTTCAACGCTTCCTGCGGTACAGGACCAATGGCGCTGGCCTGTACGTTACCGTCTGTAAGCAGCAGAAAACACGGCTCTCCTTTTTTAAGGGAAATGGTGGCATCAATTTCTATTTTCTTCTTCTGGCTCAGATACTGGTTTTCAATCGTTTCCAGAATCCGATCACTGGTTTTCGAATACGAAGGAGAAGACAGGGTAATCATATTTCTGCCGTTCTTCTGATGATAATAGCCATCTCCTACTTCACTCCGGATATATAGGGAGGACAGAAATTCCAGGTCGGCTTTCTCAACCTGATAAGGGCTTCCACTATAATATAAATCAATATATTTCCGATAAATCGAAGTAACTCCCGCAGCATATGCAGGCTTCTTCATACGGCCTTCAATCTTAAAGGAATTAATGCCTGCTTCAATCAGTTCAGGAAGAAGTTCCATCGTACACATATCCTTCATGCTTAAGGGATAACATTCCTTCTGGTTCTTCATAGCATAAGGAAGCCGACAGGGCTGCGCACACCGTCCACGGTTGCCGCTCCGGACACCCAAAATACTGCTGAACAGACATTGTCCGGAATAACAGTAACACATTGCTCCATGAATAAAGGTTTCCACTTCAATTCCGGTTTCTTCCTTGATTCTCCGGATTTCTTTTAAGGAAAGTTCTCTCGCCGGAACCACTCTGCAGATTCCCTGTTCCTTTAAGAAACGAGCCCCATCCGGACCGGTAATCGTCATCTGGGTGCTTGCATGAACCGGAAGATTGGGAAAGTAACGCCGGATAACCTGAATGACACCAAGATCCTGCACAATCACGCCATCCAGACCTGCTTCATATAAGGGCTGCAGAAAGGTCACAAGCTCCGGAAGCTCTGCTTCCTTCACCAGAATATTCACCGTCAGATAAATCCGTCTGCCATAAATATGAGCCATACGGATACCGCGGCACAGTTCATCGTCTGTAAAGTTATCGGCATATGCTCTGGCGCCGAAGCGGTTACCTGCCAGATATACGGCATCTGCTCCGGCGCAGATCGCGCCCTCCAATGCTTCATAATTACCGGCAGGTGCCAGTAGTTCCACCTGTTTCATTCCCAAATTTCTCCCTGCTTATAGAAAGCCTGATAATAGAAAAGCTGTCTAAAAAGACAGCTTAAAATTAATTCTTCAATTCCGTTTCAAGCCGAATGATTTTTTTCGCATTTTCATTTGCTTCAGCCTGCAGATTCTTAAGATTCTTCTCGGTATTTTCGAGTTTGATCTGTGAGGCAATCAATTCATGCTTCAGATTATATAATTCTTTCTCCTTCGTCTGGATCTCTTCTTCCAGAATACTGATCTGTTTCTTAGCCTTGAAATAATCATCCGCAATATTCAACTGTAATAAAACGTTCTGCATATCCAAAGTCAGACGCTTAAAAGATTCATTCTTATTATATTCTGTAATTTTATTATTGATATAAGAGGCAACCTTCTGCAGATATTCTTCACTTTCATATCCGCTTAAGGTGAAAACCTTTCCTCCGATAATTACTTCGGTATCTGTCTTTGATGACATGAACACACCCCTCAATATATAGAAATCCTGTTCTCATGCTATACAAGATACATTATAAACAGATTACCGGGTGATTTCAAGTCCTAAATGGGAATATGCATAATCCGTGACAACACGCCCCCGTGGAGTCCGATTCAAAAATCCATTCTTAAGGAGATAGGGTTCGTAAACATCTTCAATCGTACCCGCATCCTCTCCGATGGCTGCCGCCAGCGTATCGAGTCCGACGGGACCGCCGCCAAACTTCTGAATCATGGTAAGCAGGATATTCCGGTCAATATGGTCAAGCCCCATACGGTCCACATCCATAAGATCAAGAGCCGTCATGGCTACCTCTTCGGTGATGATACCGTCATGCTTGACCTGTGCATAATCCCGGACACGCTTTAAAATACGGTTGGCAAGACGTGGCGTTCCACGGCTTCTTCTGGCCATTTCTATTGCTCCTGCAGGCTCTAGGGGAGCATTCAGCACCTCTGCAGAACGCATGATAATCGTCTGCAATTCCTCTACCGTGTAAAATTCCATACGGTGAATAATGCCGAACCGATCCCGTAACGGAGCGGTCAGAAGTCCTGCTCTTGTTGTGGCGCCTACCAGTGTAAAATGTGGAAGATCCAGACGGATCGACCGCGCTGTCGGCCCCTTTCCGATCATAATATCAATTGCATAATCCTCCATGGCCGGATACAATACTTCCTCCACCTGACGGTTCAGACGATGAATCTCGTCTACAAATAAAAGATCTCCCTCCTGCAGATTGTTTAAGATTGCAGCCATCTCGCCCGGTTTCTCAATCGCAGGCCCGCTTGTCACTTTCATATGAACACCCATTTCGTTCGCAATGATTCCTGCAAGGGTTGTCTTTCCAAGTCCCGGAGGTCCATAAAACAATACGTGATCCAACGCATCGTTACGCTGTTTGGCAGCCTCAATATAAATCTGAAGGCTGTCCTTAATTTTGCTTTGTCCGATATAATCCGTCAGCTTCTGTGGACGTAAGGTACCTTCAATCTTCCGGTCCTCTTCCTGCAGATCTGTTTCTATCATTCTTCTGGCCATAAGTGAAACCCCTTAAAACATATTTTTTAATGCTGCCTTTAAGACAGCTTCCACATCCATCTCTTCCGTAACGGTAACCTTTTTCACTGCCTGTAGCGCCTCCTGTGCAGAATAACCAAGGGCCGTAAGCGCTTCCACCGCTTCTGTGCGGATCCTGTTATCCTCCATAGAGGCATCCTGTGCTGCCTGTTCGGTCATCTGACGATGAAGCATGGCATCTTCCATGGAAATTCTGTCCCGCAGATCAAGAATTACACGTTCCGCCGTCTTCCTGCCAATTCCGGGAGCCGTCGCAATCATCTTGGCATCTCCTGTCAGAATGGCAAACCGTAAGTCATCTGCACTCATCACGGAAAGCACGGCAAGTCCACCTTTCGGTCCGATTCCGCTTACCGTAATCAACTTCTTAAATATTTCAAGATCATCTTTTGTGAGGAATCCATACAGGCAGAAAGCATCCTCTCGGACATAAGTATAGGTATACAGCTTCATCCGTTCTCCAATAGACGGAAGTGCTGCTGCAGTATCACCGGAAATTTTAATTTCGTAGCCGATTCCGTTCACATCCAGAATGACTGCTTCTTCGGAATAATCTTCAACAATGCCGTTTACAAATGCGATCATAAAGAATCTCCTTTGGATAAATAATTTTGCAGGTAAGGAAGCACCAGCGCAGAAATACTTCCGTTCACGCCACCCATCAGGAGCCCTGCAAGTAATAAAAACGGAACGTAATATACAATTCCATAAGTCTGCACCATCCAAAAGGCAACAAGGAGTTGTCCGATGTTGTGTGCCACGCCTCCGACGGCACTTACCACCGGAACATGAAAGCCGTTGCTGTGTTTCAGCAAATACATAACAAGACAGCTCAATATCGCGCCGGATAAACTATATAAAATCATCACCGGGTTCCCGAATAAAAGACCGGATAGAACCGCCTTGCTGACAGATAACAGCATAGCCTCCCGGAAAGACAGCAGATACAGACACCAGACAACTGCAAGGTTCGACATGCCGATCTTAATCCCGGGTATAGCTATGGAAAATGGGATCAGCGTCTCCACATAGGATAGAATCAGTGCAAGAGCCAGTAACAGGCCAAGGTAAATGGATTTTAATTTCATTATTTAGTAGGTCACCGCGTCTAAGGTGCCTTCCTCCTTCGCATGGATCTGTAAAACCAACTTGTGTGGCAGACAGATGATACTCTCTCCGTTCTTGGAAATGGAACGCTGCTTCATACAAAGCTGATCCGGACAGTCTGCATCCGTCACACGTACCGTTCCATCCTCAATCAAAACCAGATTATAACTGTCTTCCATCCCGGTAACCGGAATGGTCTGAGACTGTGACAGGTCATATTCCCCAATGAACTCTCCCTTCTGATAGATCCGAAGAACTGCTTCCTTCTGCGCAGTACTCAGATACTGCATAAGCCAGAAGCTGCCAGCCAGCAGAATAATTATTAAGATCAGGATGCAATCATTTCTTACTCGTTTCATATGTCCTATCTTACCATGGCCGAACATATGTTTCAAGTTGTTTTCAAAAGAAATTATGCTATCATTAAAAAGAATAATCAGAAAGGACGATCATTTATGAAATTAATATTTATCCGGCACGGTGAACCGGACTATTCGATTGATTCTTTAACAGAAAAAGGCTGGAGGGAGGCAGAGCTTCTGTCCAAAAGAGCCGCCAAGTGGCCGGTTACCCAGTTTTATGTTTCTCCCCTAGGACGTGCAAAGGATACCGCATCCTGTACATTGAAGGCAGTAAATCGGGAAGCCATTACCTTAGACTGGCTGCGTGAGTTTTCTTATCCGATAGAGGATCCTGCTACCGGACGTCAAGGTGTGCCCTGGGATTTTACCCCCGGAACCTGGACAAAGGAACCACAGATGTTTACAATGGACGACTGGGTAAATACCAGCTTCCTTACTAAGAATCCTAAGATTGCTTCGGAATATCCGAATGTATGTCAGAAATTTGACGAACTGCTTGCTTCCTACGGCTATACACGGGATGATAAGTTTTATCGGGTAAAGGAAGAACGTTTTATCAGTTCTACCGTAAACAAAGACGGAACCATCCGGAACAATCATCTGCCCGATGAGGAGCATCCGGAACCGACGCTTGTATTCTTCTGCCACCTGGGTGTGATCTGCATTATTTTGTCACATCTGCTGAATATTCCGTTCCCGTTACTGGTTCATGGATTTTTCCTGCCGACCACCTCACTTACCATATTATCTACGGAAGAACGCTGGAGCAACGAGGCTTATTTCCGGGTGCAGGTTATGGGGGATTCCCATCACCTGTTACAGAATGGAGAACCGATTT
Organism: Bacteroidaceae bacterium; assembly: GCA_963650485.1. Taxonomy (GTDB): domain Bacteria; phylum Bacillota; class Clostridia; order Lachnospirales; family Lachnospiraceae; genus Suilimivivens. Next base: position 7,870 of record CAVJLN010000026.1, on the reverse strand, counting down.
CCCCTGCAGGTTCTTTTTCCAATCCTTTTCAGGGCTGAAAAGTTGGAGGGAAGCGTTATAACTCGATTTTGATCATCAAAAAAGTCAGACACGAATCAATATTTCATGCCTGACTTTCTTTTTCTTGAATTTTTATGTTTCTGATATTGTTTCTTAACTTCGAGTTTTAAAGCGGCTCCAAAACCACTTTCAAGGTATTCTGAGATGTCATCATCAACTTCTGCTACTCTGCACTGTCCTCTGTCGTATCCATAGCTGCTTCATCGGCTGTCGTATCTTCTGATGCGTCATCTGTTGCAGCTGCGTCATCCGATGCGGCTGCGTCTTCTGCTGTGTCTGCTGTTGTGGTATCTTCTGTGGTCGTTTCCGAAATGGTCAGATATTTCAGGTCACCCTTTACATCAACAACCTCGTATCCGTCTGCCACTTCCTGAAGCTGTGCACTTACTGTCTGGGAAGCAAGTAAAGATGAAATGGTTTCATCATTTGCTTCGTCATAGAACTTCTTCACGAACTGAACCACGTAAACATTGGAGGTAGAGTCATCGGTAAATACCTGAATGTCACCCTCCGCTCTTGCATCATCAAAAAGCCATTCTGCGGCACATGAAGGTACGGCAGCATACTTGGCACCCTCGGTTAACTCAAAGTTCTCCACGGTATCTCCGTTTTCGATCGAAGCAAGCGCTTCCTCTGCCTGCTGCTGACGGTCTTCCAAATCCTTCGTCTTCTCCTCATCGGTTGCCTCTTCGTCAAATTCCGGTGTCTCGAAAGCGATACTCTTATAATCGACCTGATCGTAAGAATTGCGGTTCTCATCATAATAAGCCGTTACGTCTTCCGCTGTCGGGGCATTATCTGTAACCAACTGTTCATAATAAGCGGATGCAATGTAGCCGTTCTTAATGAAAGCTTCTACATTAGAAGAGGTTGCATATGGACCAAAATAATTCTTGTAATAATCATTCAGGCTTATTCCTGCGTTATCTGCAGCTTCCTGAATGCTTGCTACATAAGCATCGTAATCCTCTGTTGCATCATAGGTAAAACCATTCTCCTGTGCCTCGTCAAGCAAAGCGAAAATCGGTTTGATCTGTTCATCCACAGTCATCTGGTCAAAGTAATCCTTCCAGGTCATCGTCTCATCATACTGCTGTTTGTCGAAATCTACGGAAGTATCCAGTCCCAGATAGGACATGAACGATCCATAGGTGCTGATGTAATTATTGACTGCAGAATAGTAATAATAATCATATTCCAGTTCACTCAGCTTATGATCGCCAATCTTTACATAAGTGCCGTTTAAAGCCTGCTGTTTCTTAACTGCATTGGTAATAATCGGAGCAACAATCGCCACAACAACGGCCACACAGAGAATTACGCCAACAATCTTCATGATCTTTAACTGGCGTTCTTCTTTCTTCTTTTCCATGGCACGTTCTGCCATCTTGCGGTCGTATTTGGTTTTATACTCCTGTTGATTTGTTCCCTGTGTCATTTTCTGATACACACCTTTCTTTTTAGATGTTCTTGTAACTATCTTGCATTAATATAATTTACAAGTCCCTCAGCGTCAATGATTTTCTGCATAAAAGGAGGGAATGCCTGTCCTTTAAATTCCGTACCCTTCGTCAGGTTCTTAATGATTCCGGAATCAAAATCCACTAAAACCTCATCGCCTGCATCAATTCCCTTCGATGCTTCGGCACATTCAATAATCGGAAGTCCGATATTGATTGCGTTCCGGTAAAAAATACGTGCAAAGGTTTCTGCGATGACACAGCTTACTCCTGCCGCTTTAATCGCAATTGGCGCATGTTCTCTGGAGGAGCCGCATCCGAAGTTCTTCTTGGCAACAATAATGTCACCCTTTTTTACCTTATTCACAAAATCCTTGTCGATATCTTCCATGCAGTGGGTGGCAAGCTCTGCCGGATCCGAAGAATTCAGATATCTTGCAGGAATGATTACATCTGTATCTACATTGTCACCATATTTAAAAACAATACCCTGTGCTGCTTTCATAATCTTAATCCTTTCCTGATTCTTATTCACATGGACATGAAATCACGCCGGTAAGCGCACTTGCCGCTGCAACAGCAGGGCTTGCCAGATAAACTTCAGAGTCTACATGTCCCATACGTCCGACAAAGTTCCGGTTCGTTGTGGAAATACAACGCTCTCCAGCAGCCAGAACACCCATGTAACCGCCAAGACACGGTCCGCAGGTCGGTGTACTTACCACTGCTCCGGCTTCTACAAAAATCTTCAAAAGACCTTCTTCCATACACTGCAGGTAAATGGCCTGTGTAGCCGGAATAATAATGCAGCGGATACCCTCGGCCACATGCCTGTCCTTAAGAACTTCGGCTGCAGTTCTCATATCATCCATTCTTCCATTCGTGCAGGAGCCGATGACTACCTGATCAATTCTGACATCTTCGGTAATTTCATCAATGGTCTTCGTATTCTCAGGCAGGTGTGGGAACGCAATCGTTGGACGCAGAGTACTTAAATCAATCGTATACTCTTCGTCATAAACCGCATCCTCATCTGCTTCATAAATCTTATATTCCCGGTTGGAATGCTCCTTCATATAAGCAACGGCAAGATCATCTACCGGGAAAATGCCGTTCTTACCACCGGCCTCAATGGCCATGTTAGCAATAGTAAAACGATCATCCATCGTAAGATTCTTAATGCCGTCACCGGTAAACTCCATGGACTTATATAACGCACCATCCACTCCGATCATACCAATAATATGTAAAATTACATCCTTACCGCTTATCCATTTGGAAGGCTTGCCGGTAAGTACGAAGCGGATTGCACCGGGCACCTTGAACCAGGCCTTGCCGGTAGCCATTCCGGCTGCCATATCGGTACTTCCGACACCCGTGGAGAATGCGCCAAGTGCTCCGTAGGTACAGGTATGGGAGTCAGCTCCGATGATCACATCTCCGGCTACCGTAAGTCCTTTTTCCGGAAGAAGTGCATGTTCAATTCCCATCTGTCCCACTTCAAAGTAATTCGTAATCTCGTTCTTACGTGCAAATTCACGTACACATTTGCAATGCTCTGCTGATTTAATATCCTTATTCGGAACAAAATGATCCGGAACAAGTGCGATCTTGTCCTTGTCAAAGACTCCATCCACGTTCATTTTGCTCATTTCCTTAATCGCAACCGGACTGGTAATATCGTTGCCAAGTACCAGATCCAGATCAGCCTCAATGAGCTGTCCTGCTTCTACACAATCTAATCCCGCATGCGCTGCAAGGATCTTCTGTGTCATCGTCATTCCCATGATCCATACCTCCTAAATAATCTATTACATAGAATACCACATTCTGTCGATTTTGAAAAATGAAAATTTCGTGAATTCTTCTGGATTCATATAAACATAACAACACCCGGGGATTGCTCTCCGGGTGCGTATCTCTTCCATGGTTGGAAACGATTAGTTGTTGATCAGCTTATCGTTTTCATTGTTCCAGCTATACAACTTACGGATTTCCTTACCAACCTGCTCTGAAGGATGTTCAGCAGCAAGCTTTCTCATTGCTTTGAAGTGAGCCTGTCCACCTGCAGCAGACATATCTAACAGGAAGTCCTTTGCAAAAGTACCATCCTGAATGTCCTTAAGGATCTTCTTCATGGTCTTCTTGGTTTCTTCGGTAATGATCTTAGGTCCGGTGATGTAATCACCATATTCAGCGGTGTTGGAAATGGAATATCTCATTCCTTCGAAACCGGACTGGTAAATCAGATCTACAATCAGCTTCATTTCATGGATACATTCGAAATATGCGTTTCTCGGATCATAACCTGCTTCGCAAAGTGTTTCGAAACCAGCCTGCATTAATGCACATACACCACCACAGAGAACAGCCTGCTCACCAAAGAGGTCTGTTTCTGTTTCGGTACGGAATGTGGTTTCTAGGACACCGGCTCTTGCTCCACCGATAGCAAGTGCATAAGCGAGTGCCATATCAAGTGCCTTACCGGTAGCATCCTGATGTACAGCAACCAGACAGGGAACACCCTTACCAGCCTGATACTCGCTGCGGACAGTATGTCCTGGTCCCTTAGGTGCGATCATGGTAACATCGACGAACTTGGGCGGTACGATCTGGTTGAAGTGAATGTTGAAGCCGTGTGCAAACATCAGCATATTGCCTTCTTCCAGGTTCGGCTCGATATCTTTCTTGTACATAGCAGCCTGTAATTCATCATTAATAAGAATCATGATAATATCTGCTTTTTTAGCAGCTTCTGCTGCTGTATATACTTCAAATCCCTGTGCTTCTGCTTTTGCCCAGGATTTGGAGCCTTCATAAAGACCAATAATGACATGGCATCCTGATTCCTTTGCATTTAATGCATGTGCATGTCCCTGGCTGCCATAACCAATAATCGCAATTGTTTTTCCTTCCAGTAAAGAGAGATTACAATCTTCCTGATAATAAATATTTGCCATTTCAATGACTCCTTTCGCTGAGGTTTCTCCTCTAATTTTATGCCAAATCTGCAATGCAGAATTTTGGTCTCGCGTTTAATTCAGGTAAGTAACATTCTCGGATCCTCTGCCAAGACCTGCAATACCTGTTCTTGCAAGCTCTAATATTTCATAGCCGCTTAACAGATTTAAAAAGGCATCAATCTTTGCCTGACCGCCGGTCATTTCAATAATCAGACTGTCGACTGCAACGTCGATGATGTTGCCACGGAAAGTATTCGTTAATAAAATAACTCCCTGTCGCTGCTCTTCATTCGCTCTAACCTTAATTAAGGCAAGCTCACGATAAACACTGATCTCCGGCTCCAATTCCTTGACATCACGGACGTCCTCGAGCTTCGCTACCTGTTTCTCAATCTGGGCAAGTGTTTCAGCATCACCGGATGCCACAATGGTGATTCTGGTAATCCGTGCATCTGCAGTCACACCTGCGGTAATACTTTCTATATTATATCCTCTTCGGGAAAACAGCCCGGAAATACGGCTTAACACACCCGAAGTATTATCTACTAATAACTGAAATACTTTCTTCTGCATGGGATCCTCCTGTTTCGAGATCCTTAAATGGATTTCTTTTTATGCTAGTACCGATTTTACAACTCTGCTATGCAAAAGTCAACGGCAACCTAATCGGTTTCTTTGCATTTTTGTAAAGCCAGGGTTCCGGTACGTGCGACTTCCACAATGCTGATCCCCTTAAACATTTCCATGAAGGTCTGGATCTTTTCCGGGGTATCGCACATCTGGATCATCATCGTATGCGGGGAAAAGTCCACAATATTGGCATTGTCGGTAATCTCGCACATTTCAATGATGTCACGGCGGTTTGACTTATTATACTTCACCTTCATTAAAAGAAGTTCCCTGGAAATACTGCTTCCTTCATCAAAGGTCTTCACTTTAATGACATCAAGCTTCTTATTTAACTGCTTTTCAATCTGTTCGATGGTACGTTTGTCCCCGCTGCTGACAATCGTCATACAGGAAACGTCCCGGTCCTGCGTTTCACCTACTGCAAGGGAATCAATGTTAAAGCATCTTCTGGAAAAGAGGCCTGCAACCTTGCACAGAACACCGGAATGGTTTTCAACTAAAACGGAATATATTCTTTTCATCTGCACATTTCCCTCCTACTTTACCAGATCCATGGGATCAATCAGACATTCCAGCAATACGGATTCTTCTTTGCTTAAGAATTCTTCAATGATCTGTTCTGCATGATCCATATTCTCCAGGCGTAAATATTTCATGCCAAAGGCAGGAGCCAGCAGCTCAAGATCCGGGCTTCCGCTCAAGTCAACAACCGAATAATGATCCTGATAGGTGTAATGCTGATATTCTCTTACCATTCCAAGATAATTGTTCTTTAATACAATGATCTTCACCGATACCTGATACTGACGCATAGTAGCAAGCTCCATCATGGACATCTGAAAGGATCCGTCGCCACAGACCGCAATGACCTGACGATTCTTATCTGCAAGCTTTGCGCCCAGTGCAGCCGGAATGGAATAGCCCATCGTACCCATACCGCCTGAGGTTAAGAACTGCCCCTTCTTTACAATATGATATCCGCAGGACCAGATCTGGTTCTGACCGACATCGGCTACATAAACCGCATCTTCATCCATGGCACGGCTTAACAGTTCGATAAACTTCGCCGGATCCACATAAGTCGGATTCGGATTCCGCTTTGGAACCATGGAAACGCGGTAGTCATTCAATGTTTTAAGCCAGTCCTTATGCTCCACATGAAGTTCCTGGGAAAGCAGATCCTTAAAGATATACTTCGCATCTCCGACAAGTGGGATTCCGGGTCCTACATTTTTGCCGATTTCGGCAGGGTCTACATCAATGTGAATCAATACTTTATTCTCAGTAATCAGGTCCGGCTGGCTGATCGCACGGTCTGCCACGCGGGCGCCCACCATGATAATCAGATCTGCCTCATTCATTGCACGGTTCGCACAGGGTTTTCCATTATTTCCAACCATTCCATAATAAAGCGGATGTTCTGTCGGCATCACACCGATTCCCATCATCGTGGAAACAACCGGAATATCGTGCTCTGTGGCAAATTTCTGTAACTCTTCCTTGGCATCTGCCAAAAGGACACCACCGCCTGCACAAATGATCGGACGTTTGCAATCCTCCAGTTCGTGAATCACCTTTTTAATCTGTGCCATATTACCCTTCACGGTCGGCTTATAGGTTCGCATGGACACGCTTTCCGGATAAACAAACTTCTTAAGCTCTGCATTCTGCACATCAATTGGGATATCAATCAGTACCGGACCCTTTCTTCCGGTATTCGCAATGTGGAAGGCTTCCTTCATAATTCTTGGAATATCAGAAACCTTCTTAACCAGATAGCTGTATTTTACAAAGGATTCTACCGCACCGGTAATATCTGCCTCCTGAAAGACATCGCTTCCTAATAAAGAAGAATTTACCTGTCCGGTAATGCATACCAGCGGGATGCTGTCAGCGAATGCCGTAGCAACACCGGTAATCAGATTGGTTGCCCCCGGTCCCGAGGTTACGGCGCAGACGCCGACCTCTCCTGTGACACGTGCCAGTCCGCTCGCCGCATGAGCTGCATTCTGTTCGGTACGAATCAGAATTGTCCGGATATCGGAATCCAGAATACTATTATAAAAAGGACAAATGGCAACCCCCGGATAACCAAAAACGTATTTTACCCCTTCCTCTTCTAAACACTTAACAATTGCATCTGCTCCTATCATTGCTTTCCCTTCCTGTCTATCTTCTTCTGTCTTTTCTGTCAGTAAATTATGATATCATCCCACTGTTTCATAGCCTGAATGTTGAATAGTTAGAATACTTTAAAAAATTTAGCAAGCGGTTCCACCACATCACCAAGATTCTTAATGGATTTATTTAAGCCCTCAAAGTCAATGGAATCCATCTTCTCCACAACACCCTGCAGGGCTGTTGAATTGTCTTCAATAAACGTATCCAGCTGATCTCCCACTGAAGTAATGCTGTCACTCATGGTTTTCACGCTGGCAATCGTTTCATCCAGCACCTCCAGACGGTCATTCGCTTCTCCGAGCAATGCATTCGCATTACCAAGCAGATGATTGGCCTTCGGGATAACTGCGAGGAGACTTATTACAACCGCTGTCGCCATCACACCTATGAAGCAGGTAGAAAGCCTTGTATAAAACAGCTGCTTTTTTGCCGTCTTTAACAGCTCCTGTGCAATCTCTTCGGAAGATATGTTCTCTTCTGCAACCTTTGATTCCTGATTCTGTTGTAATTCTTCCATGATTTCCTTCCTATTCTGTCAAGCCCTAAATCATTGATTTTACTGGCTTTGACGATTTT
>CAVJLN010000025.1:0-35595 GCA_963650485.1 Bacteroidaceae bacterium | reverse complement strand
TTCCAAGGGATAGTATAGGTGGATATGAAACTGGAAGAAGAAACCCAAGTGAAGCAGCTCTATCACTTATATGTACAAAATGTCACGTAAATGAAGAATGGCTGCGAACCGGGCGGGGTGAAATGTTCATAAAACAGACACGTGATGAACAGATCGCTGCATTTATTGGTTCTATACAGATGGATGCAGATGATTCTTTTAAGAAAAGATTAATTTCTATGCTCTCTGCTCTGAATGAAGATGAATGGGAAATGCTGGAAAGAATGGCTATAAAACTTTACGAAGAAAAGGACTAGGTGTTTAACCCAGTCCAAGCAGTGCCCTGACATAGCAGTAGATCAGACGTAAGTGTCTCTCATCTGCTCTGTCAAGCATTTCAATGATGATCGTCTTATAGTCCATATTATTCAACTCCTATCCCCCAAATGCACCTACTAAAGTAGCGATAGTTATATTATAGAACGTGTGTTCGGTATTTGCAATATGTAAATGACGGAAAGGGAAGTTTTTTTATGAATGAGTTTTCCAAACGACTAAGAACCTTAATGGATGAGCGTGACTATACTGCTGCGGATGTAGTCCGGCTATCCAAAAGATATGACAGTAAAGGGATATCAAAAGTTAATATGTCGCAGTGGCTTTCTAGTACTTATACACCCAATCTTGCGAATATTTATCTTCTGTCAAAGATTTTTAATGTAGCACCGGACTACCTTATGGGAGAAAAGGGAGTCAGTGAATCACAAAAGCCTTTATCAGATGATGTATTCCAGATGATGGACTTATACCTCCGGCTGAATGATGCCGGAAAGACCACGGCACTGGAGAGACTGGAAGAACTTACCCAACTAAAAAAATATGCAGTCCAAAAGGTTACGGTTCTGGAATAAAAATTTTGTACCATTATGCACCACAGTGCACCATGAAAAAATATTTTTAGTACTATAGTACTAGAAAATGACAAAAAGTTACGGTTCGGTTACGGTTGGTTACGGTTCAAGGTTACGGTTCAAACCCTTATAAATACTGGCGGTTACGGTTGGTTACGGTTAAAATCAATTTCTTTTAATTTTACAAAATTTCATCGTCGATACGATAATGAAATAGTAAATATATAAGTAATAGATTTAACCGTAACCGTAACCGGAAAAAATTTTTGTAAAGAAAAAGTGCCCGACCTGCACAGTCGAACACTTTTACCCTCGGCTTACCCAGTCTTACCCAAAACTGAAATAAGGACGAAATGCATATACCACTTTTCAATTATATCATTTCATCCTTATGATTTCAATGAAAGGATGAATTTATGTCAAAAATGTTACGACTGCCGAACGGCTTTGGTAATATATCCAAGCTCCCCGGCAACAGAAGAAGACCCTTCCGGGCAAGGGTGTGTGTTCTGTGCACCCTGAACAAAGAAACAGAACGCATTGAGCAGAAATATAAGAATATTGGGTATTATGAAACCTATCAGGATGCCTTGATTGCACTGACCGAATATCACAAAAATCCGTATGATATAGATGCTTCAAAGATAACATTCAAGGAAGTATTTGAAAAATGGTCAGCTGAACACTATCCCCAAATTTCACGTTCAAATGTAAATGGGTATAATGCATCATTCAAGGTATGTGGTGATATAGAAAAAATGGTATTTGCTGATATTAGATTAAATCATTTACAGGGTGTGATTGATAACTGCGGAAAAAACTACCCAACCCTGCGGAAGATAAAGGTTCTTTTTAATTCCATGTATGGATGGGCTATGAAGCATGATATTTGTGCAAAAGATTATTCGGAATTTGTGGACATATTGCAATACAGGGATAAGAACCCAAATAAGATTGACCGGATTCCATTTACGGATGAGGAAATTAAAACAATGTGGAGCTGGTCAGTCAAGAATGAACATGTTTCCATTTTCTTAATGCTGATTTATACAGGTGTAAGGCAAGGGGAACTGCGTGACCTGAAAAAAGAAGACGTTCACCTTAAAGAACGCTATTTTTATATCCGGCAATCAAAAACACCTGCTGGGATAAGAAATGTACCTATTGCAAAAAAGGTTCTTCCATTTTTCAAATACTGGATGGACAAAGAATCAAAATGTGAATATCTAATAACCACACGTGAAGGAAGATATTTTCATGATAGAAATTTCAGAGATTCTTATTGGACTGTTGTTTTGAATGAGATGGGATTGAATAAGGATCATAAACCGCATGATGCCAGGCACACTTGTGTTTCACTGCTCACTAAAGCAGGTGTTGATGAAAGAATCATAAAAAAGATTATTGGTCATGCAGGAAAAGGTGTAACAGAAATAGTATACACTCACCTTGATATGCAACAAATGTTAGAAGCTATTGATAAAATCTAAAGCATATGAATTTGTGTCATATGTGTGTCATATACGTGTCATAGACACCGATTTTCATAGGCAGACAGGGAAAGTTGAACAATGAACAAACCCCCAAGAATACAGCGTTCTTGGGGGTTCTAGTTTCAGAATGATTATCGCTTGCTGAACTGCGGAGCACGACGAGCGGCTTTGAGGCCGTATTTCTTTCTTTCCTTCATACGAGGATCTCTTGTTAAGTAACCAGCCTTCTTAAGGGTAGGTCTGAATTCGTTATCTACCTGAAGAAGTGCTCTTGCGATACCATGTCTGATGGCACCAGCCTGTCCTGTGTATCCACCACCCTTAACGTTAACAATTACGTCATACTTATCAGCGGTTTCTGTAGCGGTAAGAGGCTGACGAACGATAACCTTAAGTGTTTCAAGTCCAAAATATTCATCGATGGATCTCTTATTAATTGTAATATCTCCCTTACCAGGTACTAAATATACTCTGGCGATGGATTTCTTTCTTCTACCTGTTCCGTAAAACTTAGCGGATTTAGCTGCTTTAGCCATTTTACTTATCTCCTTTCAGTCCCTTTAAAATGTTAATACTTCAGGCTTCTGAGCTGCATGCTTGTGCTCAGGTCCAGCATATACATAAAGCTTGGTATACATCTGGTTTCCTAAAGGTCCCTTAGGAAGCATGCCTTTAACAGCGAGTTCAACTACCTTCTCTGGCTTCTTAGCGAGCATTTCGCGTAATGTGGTTTCTTTCATACCACCAACGTACTCGGAATGACGATAGTAAACTTTCTGATCTAATTTCTTTCCTGTAACTTTAACCTTCTCAGCATTGATTACGATTACATAATCTCCAGTATCAATATGAGGAGTGAAAATTGCTTTGTTCTTACCTCTTAAAACCTTAGCTACTTCAGAAGCTAAACGTCCTAATGTCATATCAGTAGCGTCAACTACATACCATTTTCTGTCGATGGTAGCAGGGCTAGCCATAAATGTCTTCATTCTGATTTCCTCCATATAAAGTTCGATAACCTGTATTGACGCATTCCTTAAGCGGATGTCCGGGCCACCTAACAAACTTCGTCACATTGAAATATTATATTACACGCTTCCTTGTGTGTCAACTGGGAATTTGGTTGTTTTACAAACTTTTTCACCACTTTTTCTTGTGTCTTTTTATTGCGGTACTTGTTACCTGCATTTATTTTTCTTCGACGACTGAGTCCCATTCGTAGCCTAAGAGACACAGTCCCTTTGCCGGTGCGGTCGGCCCGCTTTTCTGCCGCTCTTTTCCATCCAGCATTTCCCTGACCTGCTCTGGGGGATATTTGCCCTGCCCGACTTCAATCAGGGTTCCAGCGATGATGCGCACCATATTGTATAAGAACCCATTTCCGCACACACGAATGCGGATTTCTGTGCCTGCCTCTTCCACTTCAATCTGATAAATGGTGCGGATGGTCGATTCTGCCTGTGTATGCACGCTGCAGAACGATTTAAAATCATGCTCTCCGACAAGATACGCTGCCGCTTCCTGCATTTTACCTGCATCCAGTGCAGTATGCACCCAATGTGTGTAAAGACGCTCCATCGGCATGGGAAATGCATCGTGCCAGATCCGGTATTCGTAGGTTTTCCTACAGCTCGTTTTACGCGGATGAAACTCCGGAGAAACCTCACGCGATCCCACCACCCGGATATCCTCCGGAAGACTTTTGTTAATCGCATAAGAAATCTTTTCCGGCGGAATTCTGGTTTCGGTGTCAAAAACCGCCACGGCTCCTTTCGCATGAACGCCGGAATCCGTGCGGCTTGCGCCAATCACCTTAATCTCCTCCTGTAAAAGGCGGCTCAGCTCCCGGTTTAGAACCCCTTCAATCGTTTCTCCGACCGGTTGGATCTGCCAGCCGCAATAATTCGTTCCGTCATAGGCAACGGTCAGCATAATTCGTTTCATATTCCTGCTTTCCCATATTTGAACTTCCGCATTAATAAAAAAGTAACTCTGTGCTTATATTTCTTCAGCCTCACTCCAAAATGAGTTTTTCAGCAATTACTAATATTAAATACAAAGCCAGTATTCCATATGCCAGATAATCCCGCTTTTCATAATGAAGCGGCTTCATCTTCGTTCTGCCTTCACCACCACGGTAACATCGTGCTTCCATCGCCATGGCCAGATCGTTGGCCCGACGGAATGCGGAAATAAACAGCGGAACGAGCAGCGGCACCAGATTTTTCGCCTTGGTTATGAGGTTGCCACTTTCAAAATCGGCTCCTCTGGCGATCTGTGCTTTCATAATCTTATCTGTTTCTTCTAATAAAATGGGAATAAACCGTAACGCAATCGACATCATCATGGCAATCTCGTGAACCGGTACATGAATCTTCTTTAAAGGCCCTAGCAGCTTTTCCAGTGCATCCGTCAACTGGTTTGGCGTAGTCGTCAATGTCATAATGGAAGACCCGATGATCAGAAAGCAAAGCCTGGCTGCCATTAGAAGTGCCAGTTTAATACCTTCCTTTGTGATCTTTAGTTTCCAGAATGATACGACCACTTCTCCCGGTGTCAGAAACAGGTTGAACACTCCGGCAACCACCAGCAGAAATACGATGGCCTTCATGCCGCGTACCATGAATTTAAACGGTACATGGGATAAACGGATCATCACCACCAGAAAAACGGCGGCAATCAGATATCCCCAGAAACTATTTACTATAAAAAGGGAAATAATAAAGGCCAGTGTTGCCACCAGCTTGACCCGTGGATCAAGACGATGGATGACGGAATCGGTCTGGTAATATTGTCCCAATGTAATATCTTTCAGCATCTCTATATCCTTCTATCTATGCAATGCATGTAAAATTTCAAGCCTTGCTTCTTCGATTGTCGTTGCATCTGTAGAAACCGGCATTCCCTTATCCTTTAACGCATGCATGATGTAAGTGACCTGCGGTGCCGCAAGCCCTACCTCTTCCAGTTCTTTATATCGCTTAAACACTTCCCTAGGAATCTGGTCCATCAGAACCTCTCCTTTGTTCATCACGATAATGCGGTCCACATATTTCGCCACATCTTCCATACTATGAGAAACCAGAATGACCGTCATTCCTGTTTCCTTACGGAATGCTGCAACCTGATCAAGAATCTCATCCCTTCCCTTGGGATCCAGTCCTGCCGTTGGCTCGTCCAAGATCAAAACATCCGGCTTCATGGCAAGCACTCCGGCTATCGCAACACGGCGCTTTTGTCCTCCAGATAAATCAAACGGCGACTGGTAAAAATACTCGTCCTCCAGTCCGACCTGCTTTAACGCCTGATAGGCACGAAGCTCTACTTCCTTTTTATCAAGCCCCAGGTTCTTCGGTCCAAAGCAGACATCTGTAAACACATCCATTTCAAACAGCTGATGCTCCGGATACTGAAACACCAGCCCGACCTTGCTGCGCAGCTCCTTACGGTTATAATCCGCATCATGGATGTCTGCACCATTATAATACACATGGCCGCTCGTCGGCTTTAACAGTCCGTTCAGATGCTGGATCAATGTGGACTTTCCCGAACCGGTATGCCCGATGAGTCCGATGAACTGTCCATCCGGAATCACCAAATGAATGTCCTTCAGAGCATGGAATTCCATTGCGGTTCCTTCTTCATATGTGTGACTGACATGATCTAGAATTATGGACATTCCGTACTCCTTTCTTACTCTTTTCTTTACCTATTGTATCGGTTTCTTATATAATTCCCGCCTGTTAATACCCAAGTGCACGAACCAGCTCTTCCGTCGTTAAGATTCCTTCCGGAAGCGGAACGCCGCTCTGTTTTAATTCATAGGCAAGCAGGGTGACCTGCGGAACATCCAGACGTAAGCTTTTCAGCTTCTCTACCTGACTAAAAATCTCTCTTGGTGTTCCTTCCATGGCAATCTTCCCTTCATCCATGACAAAGGCACGATCCGCATGAATAATTTCTTCCATATAATGGGTAATCAGAATTACGGTGATCTTCTCGACGTCATTCAGAGCGCGTACGGCACGGATGACTTCCTTACGGCCATTTGGATCAAGCATGGCGGTCGGTTCGTCCAAAATGATACACTTCGGATGCATGGCAATGACTCCTGCTATGGAAACCCGCTGCTTCTGTCCTCCGGAAAGCTTATTCGGGGAATACTTCCGGAACTCATACATGCCAACAGCCCTAAGGCTCTCTTCCACACGCTGCCAGATCTCCTTGGTCGGTACGCCCAGATTCTCCGGTCCAAACCCCACATCTTCCTCAACCACCTGTCCGATGATCTGGTTATCCGGATTCTGGAACACCATTCCCGCCTCCTGACGAATGTCCCAGAGATGGGATTCATCTGTGGTATTCATGCCATCGACCCATACGGTTCCTTCGGTTGGATACAGGATCGCATTGATATGCTTCGCCAATGTCGATTTTCCTGAACCGTTGTGTCCTAAGATTGCAATGAAATCCCCCTGCTTAATCTCTAAAGAGACATCATCAATGGCTGTCGTGATGCCCTCGACATTCCCTTCGTCATCACGGCGGATATATTCAAATTTAAGGTTTTTCGTCTTTACAATGCTCATGACCTGTATTTTACAAGATTCTGTCTGCATTTGCAACGCCTTTGTACCATGCACAGATGAAAATACAAAGACAGCATTCCCTACCTTGCACGGTTTTCCATTATGCAGTACACTGTAACTGTTCAGAGCCATGCAAACCGTTGCACTAGGCAAGATATGGGAGAAATGCTTGCTCTATATGGCGAATGCATGCTGAATAACTGCATATTTAAAGATCTGGAGAACGAACATGGATTTAAAGAAAATGATCAGAAGTCTTGGCATGATTGCCTGTATTATTATTTTATGTACTGTAATCGTGAAGCTTACCGTTCCGAACGAGACGCTTCTGGATTACGCAAACGAAAATCCAGAGCTGGCCTATCCTTCCCCGGAAGCATCTGCCACTGATCCAAGCTCCGGTGCAGAGAATCTCACCTCCATTGAAAAAGCGAATGAAAATAAAGCAGACCGAGAAAGCACCTCCGATACAGAGGATACCAATACAGAAGTTACCAATACAGAAGTTACCAATGTAGAAGATACAAATATTGAAAATCCCAATGGTAATATGACAGATGTGTCATCATCTAAAAATCCCGCTAATACTACCAATTCTGCATCTTCTGTCACTGCTGTCGATTCCTTCTGTTACGAAGAATTGACCGATGAGGTCAAGGCAAGAATCACCGGAATCTCCTATCCGGTCACCGAAGAAGAAGCGGACTCCCTTGCATTCCCCGCCATAAACATCGTAACTGATCCTGCCACCCTGCAGATCAGTTACGATGACCTGAGATATCTCAAAGTTCTTTATTATGATTTTGACGGAAAGGTTAAGGAGGGGGAACTGATCTGTAACGCTTCCATTGCAGAGGATTTGAAGGAAATCTTTTATGAACTGTATTGTAATCAATATCCGATTGAAAGTATCCGTCTGATTGATGACTATAATGGGGACGATACTGCCTCGATGGAGGACAATAATACCTCCTGCTTCAATTATCGTGTTGTAGACGGTACTACCAGTCTCTCCAAGCATGCCTTAGGCTGTGCCATTGATATTAACCCGTTTTATAACCCTTATGTGGTATTTGATAAGACAGGAAACGGTCAGGATTACATCTCACCTAAAGGAAGTGAGATCTATGCTGACCGTTCCAGTGATTTTGCTTATAAAATTGATGAACAGGATCTGTGCTGCCGGTTATTTAAAGAGCACGGCTTTACCTGGGGTGGTAACTGGAACTCCTGCAAGGATTACCAGCACTTCCAGAAAACACCCTAATTTATTGTCTCCTGTTCTGTCTCAGACGTAGCACCTTCTGCACACGACTCAATCCGGTCTTCTGACGTTGCATCTACTGTCATCGATTCAGACTGTTCTTCCTTTGCCTTCTCTTCTGTCACTTCACATGAATCCTCGGTCTGTGTCCGCACCGTATCAGTTTCTTCTTCCTTCTGTACATTCTGCCCGGCTGCTTCCACAACCGTCTGATACTCTGCAAACTCCTGCTCGAGAATCATCCGGATCAGTGTATTCTTCTGCTGAACCTTCTTACCGGAATAAATCACAACGCAAGCCACAGCTCCTGCGGCTGCAAGTACCACGACCAGTGCTCCCCAGTTCCAGTTTGCAGCTCCTGTTGCGCCGAGCAGGACGATAATTCCAAGCAGGGCCAGCATAGCTGCCAAAGCCATCTGACAGCGGTTCTGTCCACTGTAGGAAGCTTCGCTGTATGCCAGATCATAAGTATCCCGGTTAACGACCTTTTTCGTTAATTCCCCCCGGATAGCCTGAACCTTGACTTCGTCAAAGTTCTTATTTCCTGCTCCCGCCGGAAACTTTTTCGAGTTCTTTTCAGCATCGTCTTTCTTTGCGATTATACTGAATTTAAAGCCTCCGTTTTCCCGGATCTCCTGAAACTGTCTGGAAGCATGCGGTTTAATCTTTTCAAACAGGCAGGCGATTCCGTTCAGGATTCCGGCAAGCAGATCCACAACTGCCACAAATAAGTTCATAATTGCCTTACACAGGCCTTTTACAGACTGATAAATGTTATCCATCGTGTTCTCCTTATACTTCAAACATATCCATGTATACTTTTAATATAACATATCTCCTTATATTGTGCATGGACATTCTGTGTTATTTGTATAAATAAAAAGCGCCATGATGACATTTCTGTCTTCATAGCGCTTAATTCTTTGGCTTCGTACGGAAATTATACTAACTCAAGTACAACTTCCATTGCAGCGTCACCCTTACGAGGTCCGATCTTGATGATTCTGGTGTAACCACCGTTGCGGTTTGCATATTTAACACCATATTCATCAAAAAGCTTTGCTACAAGGTCAACTTCCTTTGTGCCTCTCTTCTTACCAGCGTTTGTGGTAGGAACTTCCGTTACAGGATATAAAACCTTGATCATCTGACGTCTTGCATGTAATCTGGAAGGAAGATCCTTCTTGATTTCCTTTTCAACGGTTTCGAATTTGGTAACCTTCTTACCATCAACAACTTCTTTTACTCTCTTGCCGTCTTTGTCCTTAACCGGAACCTTTGCGGAAACCTTAACCATTTCGAAATTGTCTTTCTCTTTTACACCAAGAGCGATGAGTCCTTCTACGATTTTCTGAACTTCCTTAGCTCTTGCCTGGGTTGTAACAATCTTTCCATTGTGAAGAAGTGCAGTTACCTGATTTCTCAGTAATGCCTTTCTCTGATCTGAGGTCTTACCTAATTTTCTGTATTTTGCCATTTTCGGCTCCTTTCTCAATGGGATAAACCCTTCATGGTTCATCCGGCCACGCTCTTTGGACTTACTTACCGGGTGAATGTGCTCCATTTTATGAGAACACCATCCGTACTCTTTGGATTTACCGGATCATGCTTCACAAGCTATCTATATTACTTAAGCTTCTTCACTGGGATTTAACTGTAGGCCCAGTTCATTCAGCTTAGCCAGAACCTCTTCTAAGGACTTACGACCAAGGTTACGAACCTTCATCATATCGTCAGAGGTCTTGTTGGTTAATTCTTCTACTGTATTGATACCAGCTCTCTTTAAGCAGTTATAAGAACGAACAGATAACTCAAGTTCGTCAATGCTCATCTCTAAAACCTTTTCCTTCTCATCCTCTTCCTTCTCTACCATGATCTCAGCAGTCTTGGCATTCTCAGAAAGATTGATGAAAAGATTTAAATGCTCGCTCAGTACCTTTGCAGCCAGACTGACAGCTTCGTCCGGATCCAATGTTCCGTTTGTGTAAACATCAAGTGTTAACTTGTCGAAGTCGGTAATCTGACCAACACGGGTATTTTCTACAGTAACGTTTACTCTCTCAACGGGAGTATAAATAGAATCGACTGCGATTACACCAATCGGTAAATCTTCTGTCTTATTCTTATCTGCACTTACATATCCCCTACCCTTTGTAATGGTAAGTTCCATATAAAGCTTGGTATTCTTTCCGCTTAAAGTAGCAATGGTCTGATCCGGATTCAAGATTTCGATATCCTGATCACACTGAATATCAGAAGCTTTTACGACACCTTCGCCTTCATATTCAATATATGCAGTCTTGGGTTCGTTAGTATCGCTGTTGTTCTTGATAGCAACACTCTTGATGTTCATGATGATTTCAGTCACATCTTCTTTGACACCATCAATGGAGCTGAACTCATGTAAAACACCTTCGATTTTTACCTGGCTTACAGCAGCGCCCGGTAAGGAAGAAAGCATAATTCTTCTTAAGGAATTACCAAGTGTAATTCCGTAGCCGCGCTCTAAAGGCTCAACAACGAATCTGCCATACTTCTTATCTTCAGAGATTTCTGCCACTTCAATATTTGGTCTCTCAAAATCAAACACTGCAAATACCCTCCTTTACGAACAATACAAGAAACATTATTATTTGGAATATAACTCGACAATAAGCATTTCGTCTACAGGAACATCAATCATTTCTCTGGTAGGAAGGTTCTTAACTGTTCCCTTGAATGCTTCCTTATCAACATCCACCCATTCAGGAGTGAGTCTTCCGGCTGTCACTTCAAGAATGTCCTTGTATCTCTGTAAAGACTTGGATTTTTCTCTGATTTCGATTACATCTCCTGCCTTAATTAAATAAGAAGGAATGTTAACCTGCTTGCCGTTTACCAAAACGTGCTTATGATCAACGATCTGTCTTGCTTCTCTTCTGGTTCTTGCGAATCCCATTCTGAAGACAACATTGTCAAGTCTGCTTTCCAGAATAACCATAAGGTTTTCACCGGTCATACCCTGCATACGGTCAGCCTTCTCATAGTAGTTTCTGAAAGGCTTCTCTAATACGCCGTAAATGAATTTCGCTTTCTGTTTCTCTCTTAACTGAAGGCCATATTCACTTACTTTCTTACCAGCTCTTGCGTTGGTTCTATTAGACTTCTTGTCATATCCTAAGAAAGAAGGCTCAAGACCAAGAGCTCTACATCTCTTTAATACAGGAACTCTGTTTACTGCCATTTTATTATTCTCCTTATTTATAATTCTGTATCTATTCAGAACTCCATTCACAAAACCGCTGTTTCACTGCATTTTTGCTCATGTAGTTGCTTCGCCATATAAATTATGTCAAATGTCCTTACAAATGCAAGCACTCGACGTCCATGTTGCCATAATTTGCATAGCTCTGAATAGTTACATATTGTTTACAGTGCTGATGCACCTTCGTCCAACTGGTTTCCATGTGTATAAAAATATACGTGTAACTATTTAACTAGACTCTACGACGTTTCGGAGGACGACATCCGTTATGAGGTACCGGTGTTACGTCTCTGATGCTTGTAACATCAATTCCACATGCATTTAATGCACGGATTGCTGCTTCACGTCCTGAACCGGGTCCCTTAACAAATACGTCTACTGTCTTTAAGCCGTGTATAATAGCAGCCTTTGCTGCTGTTTCAGCAGCCATCTGAGCTGCATACGGAGTAGATTTCTTTGAACCTCTAAATCCAAGACCACCAGCACTTGCCCAGCTAAGAGCATTACCTTCGTTGTCTGTCAATGTAACAATTGTATTGTTAAAAGAAGACTGGATATGTGCCTGTCCATGTTCAACGTTTTTCTTGACACGTTTTTTTGTCACTTTTTTCGTAACTTTTTTTGCTGCCATCTAAACTAACCTACTTTCTTTCAAAAATTAATTTACAGTGCTACTACATTACCAACTTATTTCTTCTTGTTAGCAACAGTACGCTTGGGACCTTTACGGGTTCTTGCGTTTGTCTTAGTCTTCTGACCACGTACAGGAAGTCCTTTTCTATGACGGATTCCTCTGTAGCAGCCAATTTCCTGAAGTCTCTTGATGTTTAAGGCAACTTCTCTTCTTAAGTCACCTTCTACCATGTACTCAGCGTCGATTACTTCGCTGATTCTCTTAACTTCATCGTCAGTTAACTCTCTTACACGGGTATCCGGATTAACCTGTGCTTTCTCAAGAATCTTCGCAGCACTTACTCTTCCGATTCCATAAACATAAGTTAAGCCGATTTCTACACGCTTTTCTCTAGGTAAGTCAACACCTGCAATACGAGCCATTTACTTTTCCTCCATTTTCTTGTATGAATTCTTCATACCTTAATACTAATTGATTGGGGCTTACAGCCCAATCGGACGTTTCCGATCTTACGCAAATCACGTGACCTGGTCCTTTGTGGTCACTGCGACACAAATCTCATCGCAAACCTGCGAATCAAGAAGTAATCTACTTAAGGCTCCTTGGAACAATTTATACACAAATCAGTGCGCTATGGCACTGCAGCCGCTTCATATACAAATAGACAAGAATCCTCCTACATCTCACATCTTAATTCATGATATGCAGCAGATTATCCCTGTCTCTGTTTGTGCTTCGGATTCTCACAGATAACTCTGATACGTCCTTTTCTCTTGATGATTTTGCATTTCTCGCAAATCGGTTTTACTGATGATCTAACCTTCATGTTAAACCCTCCTTTCAAAAAAGACCGTTTTACATTATAGCATCTTATATATCGAAATGCAAGTACTAATTTCCCTGCATTCTGATACCGCTTCATAGTACAGCCCGGGCTGTAATTTATTTATCTCTCCAGATAATTCTTCCCTTGCTTAAATCGTACGGAGAAAGTTCCAGGGTTACCTTATCCCCGGGAAGGATACGGAT
The DNA here is from genome assembly GCA_963650485.1 of Bacteroidaceae bacterium. Taxonomy (GTDB): domain Bacteria; phylum Bacillota; class Clostridia; order Lachnospirales; family Lachnospiraceae; genus Suilimivivens. The sequence goes on along the minus strand of CAVJLN010000025.1, from coordinate 22,452 downwards.
AAAGTTCTGTCTTAACTTGCCACTGATATGTGCAAGTACTCTGTGTCCATTTTCCAGCTCTACCTGAAACATGGTATTCGGAAGTTTCTCTACAACAGTTCCTTCAATTTCGATTACATCGGCTTTAGACATGCGCTACCTCCTTATTTCTGCATTTAATCGCTGCTTTAATTTCTTCATTATTAATAGGTTGCTGATTTTTGATTTTATCTACAAGGTCTTCATTAAGCCCCGTTTTTACAAGCTGTATATGCTTCTTCTTTTTCTTTTTGGGAGATTCCAGTGTTTTCAATCTTCCGTCTGCAAGTAATACCGAATCTCCTTCTTCTTTTAAAATCACATACATCTGCCCCTGATCATGGCCTGCTTTCGAAACGGCAAACATTCCCAACATTGCATCGGTCTCCTATTCCATATGATAGGAAGGAAGCGTCAGAATTTCCGGCGCGCCTTCGGTGATCAGTATCGTATTTTCATAGTGTGCGGATAAGGATCCATCCATGGTAACCACCGTCCAGTCATCGTCTGCCCAGGCTACCTCATAGCCGCCGATGTTAATCATCGGCTCGATGGCAAGCGTCATTCCCGGGCGAAGCTTGATTCCTCTTCTCCACTGATGGTAATTGGGAATCGATGGATCCTCGTGGAGGTGTGTCCCGATTCCGTGTCCCACAAGCTGTCTGACCACTCCGTATCCCCGTTTTCTGCAATAGTCATCAATCGCATTGGAAATGTCGTGAAGATGGTTGCCTGCGCGTGCGAACTTAATTCCTTCAAAGAAGCTCTGTCTGGTCACTTCGATCAAATCCTCTGCTTCCTTACTGATGTTCCCAACCGGATAAGTCCTTGCCGCATCGGAATGATAACCTTCATATATGAGACCGGCATCCAGGCTTACGATATCGCCATCCTGTAACACTCTCTTGTCCGAAGGGATTCCATGAACCACTTCATCGTTTACGGAAACGCAGATTGAAGCCGGATATCCGTCATAATTTAAGAAATTGGGAATTCCACCATACTCACGGATAAGCTGATCGCCGTGCTGATTGATCTCAGCCGTGGTAATTCCCGGCTTTATGATCTCCTCCATCCCATCAAAAACAAGGGAAAGCAGACGACAGGATTCACGCATTAATTCAATTTCATGTGCTGATTTAATCGTAACTGCCATTGTTTAACCTAAAATTGCAACGATTGCTGCAAATACATCTTTCATATCTACGGTTCCGTCAACACTTTTTAAGATTCCCTTTGCATTGTAGAAATCAATTAAAGGCTGTGTCTGCTTATGATAAACATCCAGACGGTTCTTTACAGTTTCCGGCTTATCATCGTCACGAAGGACAAGGGGCTGTCCGCATACGTCACAGATTCCTTCCTTCTTCGGAGGAATGTGTACCATATGATAAGTAGCTCCGCAGGAAAGACATGCACGTCTTCCGCCCATACGGTTAATGATGTTTTCATCCGGAACATCAACATTGATTGCGTAGTCGATCTTATCATTAATCTCATTTAAAGCCTTGTCAAGAACTTCCGCCTGCGGAATGGTTCTTGGGAAACCATCCAGAACGTAACCATTCTTACAGTCATCCTTTGCTACACGGTCAAGGAGAATCTTGACAGTTAATTCATCGGGAACAAGCTGTCCCTGATCCATATATTTTTTCGCTTCCACACCAAGCTCGGTACCTTCCTTGATGTTTGCACGGAAGATATCTCCTGTAGAAATGTGTGGAACGCCGTATTTTTCTGCAATCATTTTGGCCTGTGTGCCTTTACCTGCACCAGGTGCACCTAACATAATAACCTTCATACTATTAACCATGCCTTTCTGCATTGTAAGAAAATTTAAAAACGTATTTTTAAAAACAGCAATATAGAGGCATAGGGGAAGCGGACGCTTCCCTTGCACCTCTAATTATCATTACTTACTAATCATTTAAAAATCCCTTGTAATTACGGACAAGCATCTGGGATTCTACCTGCTTCATTGTCTCTAAGATAACGCTGACAATGATGATCAGGCTTGTTCCGCCAAAGGATACCTGTGCGCCAAATACACCATTAAAGATGAAAGGAATGACACACACGATCGTAAGACCAATCGCACCGATGAATACGATGTAATTTAAGATCTTTGTCAGATAGTCACTCGTCGGCTTACCGGGACGGATACCCGGAATAAATCCACCGGACTTCTTCATGTTATCTGCAATTTCCAATGGATTAAAGGTGATGGATGTATAGAAATAAGCAAAAAAGATTACTAATGCAATATATACCACCAATCCAATGGAGTAAACCGGCTCTTTGGGATTGCACCAGTTACTGGAGCTTAATCCACGAAGCACATGTCCCCAGAAACCTGTTCCCTGAATTCCGAAGAAACTGCAAATGACTACCGGAAGCTGCATCAGTGAAGATGCGAAAATAATCGGAATAACACCGGAAGTGTTTACCTTTAACGGAATACAGGAGGACTGACCTCCTACGGTCTTTCTTCCCTGTATTTTCTTTGCATACTGAACAGGGATCTTACGTGTTCCGTCGTTCAGGATGATAACCAGAACAACCACTGCAACGATTACTGCAATAATAACCAGTGCAGCAACGACACGTACGGCAATCGGCTTGCCTTCAACAAGTACAAAAGTCTTAAACAACTGAGAAATATCCTGCGGAATTCTGGAAATAATATTAATAACCAATACAATGGAAATACCATTTCCGATTCCGTGTTCCGTGATCTGCTCTCCAACCCACATTAAGAACGCGCTACCTGCAGTCAATGTTGCAATAATGGTAATCACATTCAATGCATTCTTGGAATCCAGCATGCCGCCGTTCCAGAACGCAAATGCCATGGCAGCGGATTCAATTAAAGCAAGTCCGACTGTCACATAACGGGTGATTGCAACGATCTTCTTTCTTCCATCTTCGCCGTCCTTCTGCATTTCCTCTAACTTTGGAATTGCAATGGTAAGTAACTGCATAATAATGGAAGATGTGATGTACGGGGTAATGTTCAAGGCCAGTATGGACATGTTCTCGAACGAACCACCCGTAATCGCGCTCAGGAACCCTGAGGAATCTGCTGCACCAACCTTCTGCTGAAACCAGTTTGCAAATTCTTCAATACGAATTCCCGGCACGGGAAGCTGTGATCCGAAACGAATCACAACCAACATGCCAAGTGTAAATAAAATCTTGTTTCTGAGTTCCTTGATCTTAAAAACGTTTTTGAGTGTTGTAAGCATTACATCACCTCTGCAGTTCCACCAATAGCTTCGATTTTCTCTTTAGCAGATGCGCTGAAGGCATTTGCCTTAACGGTAAGCTTCTTGGTTAATTCTCCGTTTCCAAGGATCTTAACACCATCTCTGGGATTCTTGATGATTCCGGCTGCGATCAATGCATCTACATCTACAACAGCTCCATCTTCAAATCTGTCATTGAGTAAGCCTAAGTTGACACTAACGATTTCCAAATGACTCGGGCACTTGAAGCCTCTCTTCGGAATACGTCTGTACAAAGGCATCTGACCACCTTCAAAACCAGGTCTGGGTGCACCAGAACGAGCCTTCTGACCCTTGTGACCCTTACCAGCTGTCTTACCATTTCCTGAACCGTGTCCACGACCTCTTCTAAAATTATCACTATGTGTAGAACCTTCTGCAGGTCTTAAATTTGATAATTCCATGCTCTTGACACCTCCTTATCTATTATACTTCTTCTACTTTAATTAAATGTCTGATCTGCTGAATCTGACCTCTTGTAGCCGCATTGTCCGGCAGTGTGATGCTCTTGTTCAGCTTTCTAAGTCCCATAGATTCAACAGTAGCTCTGTGTTTAGGAACTGCTCCGATAGGAGATTTTACTAATGTGATCTTTAACATTTTCTGTTCTGCCATCGTTTATTCCCTCCTATGCCATAACTTCTTCTAATGATTTACCACGATTCTTAGCTACTGCTTCGGGTGTCTTAAGTTCGCTTAAACCGGCGATTGTAGCAAGTACTACATTCTGCTTGTTGTTAGAACCAAGAGACTTGGTACGGATATTCTTGATTCCGGCAAGCTCACAAACGATACGTGCAGGACCGCCTGCGATAATACCGGTACCTTCCGGAGCCTTCTTTAACAGAACGGAAGCAGAACCGAACTTACCAATAAAATCATGTGTGATACTCATATTTTCATCTGTTGCAACGGAAACCAGATTTTTGATAGCATCTTCTTTTCCTTTACGGATCGCTTCAGGGATTTCTGTTGCCTTTCCAAGACCTGCACCAACATGGCCGTTCATGTCTCCAACTACCACTAAAGCTGTAAAACGCATGTTACGTCCACCTTTAACAACCTTAGTTACACGCTTGATGGTAACAACTTTTTCTGTTAATTCCATGTTGCTGACATCGATGATTGTCTTTCTCATGTACGTTTCTCCCTTCCTAGAAATTCAAGCCAGCTTCTCTGGCTGCTTCAGCTAATGCTGCTATCTTACCCTGGTATATAAAGCCGCCTCTGTCAAAAACAACGGTATCAATACCCTTTTCAAGTGCTCTCTTTGCAATAACTGTTCCTAAATATGCTGCCGCATCAACGTTATTGGTCTTCTCCAGCTCTGCCTTAACTGCCTTTTCGGTAGTGGATGCAGATACTAAAGTATTTCCAACGGTATCATCAATAATTTGAGCATACATATGATTATTGCTTCTGAATACGGAAAGACGAGGTCTTTCAGCTGTACCGCTAAAACGGTTACGTATTTTCATGTGTTTTTTAACACGTACATCTTGTCTTGACTTTTTACTAACCATCTTTATACTCTCCTTATCTATTTCTTACCAGTCTTACCAACTTTACGTCTGATTGTTTCATCAGCATACTTAATACCCTTGCCCTTGTAAGGCTCAGGTCTTCTCTTGTCTCTGATTTCAGCTGCGTATTGGCCAACTTTTTCTTTATCAATACCCTTGACAATAATGATATTCTGTCCTTCGAGAACGGTCTCGATTCCATCGGGATCTTCCATCTCTACCGGATGGGAATATCCTAAGGATAAGGTTAACTTCTTACCAGCCTTGGCTGCTCTGTAACCAACACCGTTTACTTCAAGCTTCTTCTCAAAGCCATCGGTAACACCAACTACCATGTTGTGGATCAGTGTTCTGGTAAGACCATGTAAAGATTTCATCTTCTTTAAATCATTCGGTCTGCTAACGGTGATCTCAGCACCTTCCACCTTGATTTCCATCTCTGAAGGAAGCACTCTCTCAAGTGTTCCCTTAGGACCTTTTACAGTCACTTTATTATTTTCTGCAACTTCTACAGTTACGCCTGCAGGAATCGCGATTGGCATTCTTCCTATACGTGACATGCCCGTACCTCCTATATTTATACTATTGATTCATAGTTACCATTACTTACCAGATGTAAGCTAATACTTCTCCGCCTACCTGAAGCTCTCTTGCTTTCTTATCAGTTACAACACCCTGGTTTGTAGAGATGATTGCAATACCTAAGCCGCCGAGTACTCTGGGAAGCTCATCCTTGCCTGCGTAAATACGAAGACCAGGCTTACTGATTCTCTTTAATCCGCTGATGATCTTTTCATTTCTGTCAGCACCATACTTCAGAGTGATGCGGATGGTCTTGAAGTTTCCTTCATCGATCAGATCGTATTTCTTAATGTAGCCTTCTTCCAATAAGATGTCAGCAATAGCAAGTTTCATCTTGGAAGAGGGAACGTCTACTGTATCATGTTTTGCAGTGTTTGCATTACGGATTCTTGTAAGCATATCTGCAATAGGATCGCTCATTGTCATTTTCTTTCTTCCTCCTTAATATTTTACCAACTAGCCTTTTTGACTCCAGGAATCTGGCCTTTATATGCTAATTCACGGAAACATACTCTGCAAATTCCGTATTTTCTTAAAACAGAGTGTGGACGTCCACAGATTCTACAACGAGTATATTCTCTCGTAGAGAACTTCGGAGTGCGCTGCTGTTTAATCTTCATAGATGTTTTAGCCATGTGCTATTTTACCTCCTTCCAGATCAACGGCCTTACTTTTCGAAAGGCATGTTAAATAATCTTAACAGTTCACGTGCTTCTTCATCGGTCTTAGCGGTTGTAACGAAGATAATGTCCATACCTCTAACCTTGTCAACCTTATCATACTCGATTTCAGGGAAGATGATCTGCTCCTTGATACCAAGTGCATAATTACCTCTTCCATCAAATGCGTTGGGGTTAACACCTCTAAAGTCACGTACACGAGGTAATGCAAGATTGATTAAGCGGTCTGCGAAATCATACATCTTTTCACCACGAAGAGTAACCTTACATCCAATGGGCATGCCTTCTCTGATTTTAAAGTTTGCAATGGAGTTCTTGGCTCTGGTTAATACAGCCTTCTGTCCGGTAATGGTTTCCATATCCTTCACAGCGCTCTCTAAAGCCTTTGCATTGTCCTTTGCTTCACCAACGCCCATATTGATAACGATCTTATCAAGCTTAGGCACTTCCATGATGTTTTTATATCCGAACTTCTTGATCATAGCATCTACGATCTCGTCTTTATACATTTCTTTCAGTCTGCTCACGCTTCCAGTTCTCCTTTCCTAGAATTAATCAATTACGTCACCTGTTGACTTGGCAAAACGTACTTTCTTGTCTCCGTCCATCTTGAAACCAACTCTTGTAGCTTTTCCCTTATGAACGTACATAACGTTTGAAAGATCAATAGGAGCTTCCTTTTGAATAATTCCACCATTCGGGTCCGCTGCGGAAGGCTTTGTGTGCTTGGTAACCATTCCAACGCCTTCAACAACAACCTTGCTGTTCTTAGCGTCTACGGAAAGAACCTTTCCTTCTGCACCTTTATCTTTGCCGGCGATAACTTTAACAGTATCGCCTTTTTTAATCTTTAAACTTGCCATGCTTCTTCCCTCCTATAATACTTCCGGAGCCAAAGAAACGATTTTCATGAACTGCTTTTCACGAAGCTCTCTGGCTACAGGTCCAAAAATACGTGTTCCTCTGGGGGTCTTATCATCTTTAATGATAACTGCAGCATTTTCATCAAATTTAATGTAAGAACCGTCTTTACGATGTGCGCCCTTAACGGAGCGGACAACAACAGCCTTTACAACGTCACCCTTCTTGACAACGCCGCCTGGTGTTGCATCTTTAACCGTAGCAACAATCACATCACCGATATTTGCATATCTTCTTGTAGATCCGCCCATAACTCTGATACAAAGGATTTCCTTAGCACCGGTGTTATCAGCAACTTTAAGTCTGCTTTCCTGTTGAATCATGCTAATTTTCTCCTTCCATTATTTCGCTTTCTCAACGATCTCAACAAGTCTCCATCTCTTATCCTTGGATAAAGGTCTTGTTTCCATTACTTTAACTGTATCGCCAATCTGGCATTCATTGTTCTCATCATGAGCTTTTAACTTGTAAGTATCTTTCACAATCTTCTTGTAAAGAGGATGCTTAACATGCTCTTCGATGGCAACAACGATTGTTTTGTCCATCTTATTGCTGACAACCTTACCGGTACGTGTCTTTCTTAAATTTCTTTCTTCCACGACTTTACGTCTCCTTTCTTTGACATTCGAACAACAATCTTTTAAGCTTCGTTAGCTTTCTGTGTAATAACAGTCTGAATTCTTGCGATATTCTTTCTAACTTCCTTAATTCTTGCTGTGTTATCCAGCTGATTTGTTGCGTTCTGGAATCTCAAATTGAAAAGTTCTTTCTTAGCAGCTACTAAATCCTGTGCTAATTCTGCAGCTGATTTTGCTTTTAAATCTTCTACATACTTATTAGTTTTCATTTGATACACCACCTTCCAAGTCGGCCTTAGAAACGATCTTACACTTGCAAGGAAGCTTGTGTGTAGCAAGACGTAATGCTTCTTTTGCTACCTCTTCGGAAACTCCTGCAATTTCAAACATAACACGGCCTGGTTTAACAACTGCTACCCAGTACTCTAAAGCACCTTTACCAGAACCCATACGAGTTCCTAAAGGCTTAACGGTAACCGGTTTGTCGGGGAAAATCTTAATCCAGACTTTACCACCACGCTTAATATAACGGGTCATGGCAACACGGGCTGCTTCGATCTGATTGGACTTGATCCAGCAGGGCTCTAATGCAACGATACCGAAATCACCGTAAGTAAGTGTATTACCACGGGTTGCTTTTCCTCTCATGGTGCCACGGAACTGTTTACGACGCTTTACTCTTTTAGGCATTAACATTATTTATCGCTCCCTTCCTGCACTTTATCGTCATTCTTCTTAGTAGGAAGTACTTCACCCTTGTAAATCCATACTTTAACACCTACTTTACCATAGGTGGTATCTGCCTCTGCAAAACCATACTCAATATCTGCACGTAAGGTCTGAAGAGGAATGGTTCCTTCGCTGTAGAACTCGGTACGAGCCATATCAGCTCCGCCAAGACGTCCGGATACGGAAGTCTTAATACCAAGTGCTCCGGCCTTCATGGTTCTGCCCATGCAGGACTTCATGGCACGGCGGAAGGAAACACGGTTCTCAAGCTGCTGTGCGATGTTCTCAGCTACGAGCTGAGCATCTCTGTCAGGTCTCTTGATCTCCTTAATATCAACCAGAACCTTCTTTCCGGTCATCTTGGAAAGTTCCTTCTTGGTTACTTCAATTTCAGAACCGCCCTTACCGATAACAACACCGGGCTTTGCGGTATAGATGATAACCTTTACTCTGTCAGAAGCTCTTTCGATCTCGATCTTGGAAACTCCTGCACTGTATAACTTCTTCTTAAGGTACACACGAATCTTGTGATCTTCCACAAGAAAATCTGCGAATTCGTCTTCAGCGTACCACTTAGAATCCCAATCCTTAATAACACCGACTCTTATGCCGTGAGGATTAACTTTCTGTCCCATTAAATCGTCCTCCTTCTATCTTTCATCAAGCACTACGGTAATGTGGCTCATTCTCTTTTCGATACGATAAGCTCTTCCTTGTGCTCTGGGTTGTACTCTCTTCATTGTAGGTCCTTTATTTGCATAACATTCTGCAACATAAAGGTTTTCCGGATTCGGATACTTGGTAGGGTCCTGGCTGTACAAATACTCAGCATTTGCACGAGCGGATTCCAGTAATTTCTTGATTAAAGCAGAAGCATATCTGGGATTGTATTCAAGAATTCCCAGAGCTGTTTCCACATCCTTGCCTCTGATGGCATCTAAAACGAAACATGCTTTCTGAACTGACACTCTTGCGTAAGATAACTTAGCGGAAGGTCTTAAATCTTTCTGCGCGTTTCTTTCTCTTTTAATTTGGGATCTATGTCCTTTTGCCATGATGAAAACCTCCTTATCTTACTTTAGACTTCTTTTCGTCTTTTCCGTGTCCTCTATAAGTTCTGGTTGCCACAAACTCGCCGAGCTTATGTCCAACCATATCTTCTGTTACATATACAGGAACGTGCTTTCTTCCGTCGTGTACTGCAAATGTCAGTCCCACAAAAGAGGGAAAGATTGTAGAACGACGGGACCAGGTCTTAATAACCTGCTTCTGTCCTGCTGCATTCATTGCATCTACCTTTTTTAACAGGCTTGCGTCTGCGAAAGGTCCTTTTTTCAGTGATCTAGCCATTTTCTCTCCTCCTTATTATTTGATGGCCTTGCCGTCTCTTCTTCTTACAATCAGTTTGTTAGAAGCTTTTTTCTTCTTACGTGTCTTCAAACCAAGAGCAGGCTTGCCCCAAGGTGTACATGGACCGGGACGTCCGATTCCGGTCTTACCTTCACCACCACCATGAGGATGGTCATTCGGGTTCATAACGGAACCACGGACAGTAGGACGAATACCCATATGACGCTTACGTCCTGCCTTACCGATCTTAACAAGGCTATGATCTACGTTTCCGACAACACCAACGGTTGCTCTGCAAACGATCGGCACCATTCTCATTTCACCGGAGGGAAGACGAAGTGTTGCATACTTTCCTTCCTTAGCCATGAGCTGTGCGCTGTTTCCTGCGGATCGAACCATCTGTCCGCCCTTACCAGGATATAATTCAATGTTGTGTACCTGAGTACCAACAGGAATTGCAGATAAAGGTAAGCAGTTACCTACTCTTACTTCTGCATCAGGTCCATTCATAACCTGCATGCCATCGGTTAATCCTTCCGGAGCAAGGATATATGCCTTTTCTCCATCTTCATAACAGATTAATGCGATGTTTGCTGTTCTGTTCGGATCATACTCAATACCAAGTACTGTTGCATGAATACCATCTTTATTTCTCTTGAAGTCTACCAGTCTGTACTGAGTTCTGGTACCGCCTCCACGATGTCTTACTGTGATCTTACCCTGATTGTTACGTCCAGAGTTCTTCTTTAAGGATACACACAGAGATTTTTCAGGAGTCTTCTTGGTGATTTCTGAAAAATCAGAACCAGTCATATTTCTTCTGGAAGGTGTATAGGGATTATATGTTTTAATTCCCATGATTCTGTCTCCTTTCGAGTTCTACATTTCTTATCGCACTTGCCTGTGCATATTTTCTCCGCTTATCTTATAAACCTGCGAAGATCTCAATGTCCTTGCTGTCTTCGGTCAACCATACGATTGCCTTTTTGGACTTGGCGGTCTTTCCGACTACCAGACCACGTCTCTTGCTCTTTCCTTCAAGGTTCATGGTGTTTACCTTCTTAACCTTGGTGCCTTCGAACATTTTTTCAACAGCTTCCTTGATCATTGTTTTGTTAGCTTCGGGATGAACTAAGAATGTGTACTTCTTGTCGCCCATACCAGCCATACTCTTTTCAGTAATAACCGGCTTAAGGATTACGTCATAATAATTAACTGCTGCCATTATGCATACACCTCCTCAATCTTTGCTACTGCGTCCTTGGTAAGAACCAGTGTGTCACCCTTTAAGATATCATAAACATTAATGGAGTTAACTAATGCTGTCTTAACGGTAGGGATGTTTCTTGCAGACATGGTAACCTTTTCATCGTTATCAGCGATTACAACTAATGCCTTCTTAACTTTAAGATTGTCCATAACTGCCTGGAACTTCTTGGTCTTGATTTCATCAAACTTGAGCTCATCCACAACAATCAGCTTGTTATCAAGAACTCTGCTTGTAAGAGCGGACTTTAATGCTGCTCTCTTTTCCTTCTTATTAATCTTGAATGAGTAATCTCTCGGTACGGGAGCGAATACAACACCGCCTCCGGTCCACTGAGGAGATCTTGTTGAACCCTGTCTTGCATGACCGGTTCCCTTCTGTCTCCAAGGTTTTCTTCCGCCGCCGGATACTTCAGAACGTGTCTTTGCCTTCTGTGTTCCCTGACGGTTATTTGCAAGCTGCTGTACAACTGCCATGTGTACAAGATGTTCGTTTACTTCAACACCAAATACCGCATCGTTTAATTCAATTGTGCCAACTTCCTTGCCTTCCATATTATAAACAGATACTTTTGCCATCTGAATGGTCCTCCTTTCATCCTCTCAATTATGCATTAGCCTTAACTGTTTCTTTTACAGTTACTAAAGCTTTCTTAGGTCCCGGTACAGCACCCTTTACAAGAAGAAGGTTGTTTTCTGCATCAACTCTTACAACCTCAAGATTCTGTACAGTTACTTTTACGCAACCCATATGTCCCGGCATTCCCTTGCCCTTAAATACACGGCTAGGTGAAGAGCAGGCACCATTGGAACCCTGATGACGATGGAATTTAGAACCGTGAGCCATAGGACCTCTGTGCTGTCCATGTCTCTTGATTGCACCCTGGAATCCTTTACCTTTGGAAATAGCGGATGCATCAATTTTGTCTCCAGCCGCAAATACATCAGCTTTGATCTCGCTTCCAAGTGTATATTCCTCTGCGTTGTCAAGTCTGAATTCTCTGACATATCTCTTGCAGGAAACACCTGCCTTATCGAAGTGTCCTTTCAGAGCCTTGTTTACGCCATGTCTGTGAACGATTTCTTTCTTTCCGTTCTTGTCCTTGTTGACGATTCTTTCCTTCTTATCAACAAAGCCAACCTGTACTGCGCTGTAACCGTCATTCTCTGCGGTCTTAACCTGCGTTACCACACAAGGTCCAGCCTGAAGTACTGTTACGGGAACCAAAGTTCCGTCCTCTGTGAAGATTTGAGTCATTCCGACTTTTGTTGCCAAAATAGCTTTTTTCATTTCTTTACCTCCATTTGATTCTACAGCGGACCCGATCGGGTCATTCTAGTGTAGGGGTTAAATTGTTCCGGAAGCTTACACTTCCTATGTTTTCATTGCACCGGATGATTATTTGGTCTTCATCTTGATGTCAATGCTAACACCAGCGGGCATTTCCAATCTCTGTAATGCTTCAACCGTCTTCGGTGTCGGTGTGATGATATCGATCAGTCTCTTGTGGGTTCTCTGTTCGAACTGTTCTCTGGAATCCTTATACTTATGAACCGCTCTTAAAATAGTAACAACTTCCTTCTTAGTAGGAAGGGGTACCGGTCCGCTTACCTGAGATCCGTTCTTCTTAACTGTTTCGATAATTTTCTTGGCAGATGCATCTACTAACTGATGATCATAAGCCTTGAGTGTAATTCTCATTACTTGACTTGCCATAAAAAAAGTCGCCTCCTTTTCGCACTTTTTAATGATAGGAATGAAATTCCTTAGAAGTACGACAAGCGGTGACTGTACACTCCTCCGTGCGTGTCCTGCCTTCCATAAGATCTTACGTGATACCATCCGCACTCTTATTTCCAACTTGCTTAACGCCCGTGTCTCTGCATTACTGCAGACAAATTGTTTGTACAGTGACTTGCCGTCAGGTTCTTTGGCTATTCATATAGCCTCTTGACATTCGCTCCACGGAAAACCTGCAGTACCTTCCGGTCCGGCAGCAACCTCGCGCTTCATCGCTATCATGTCACAGCACTTGATAGTATACACGACATTTGGGTAATATGCAAGAAATTTTTTAAAAAAGTTCCACCAGATCATTTTCCCATAAGCACGGCCGCTAAAATGGGATTGCACACATGGCGCAATACGTTCATAATAAAGCTATAAAATGAAGAAGGAGTATCCGTTATGATTATTAAAAATGGTCTGGTTCATTCCCTTGATAAAGGATTCTATCCAGACACTATATATATAGAAGAAACCCGTTTCTCGGATATGACAATGGATGAATATCTTCTCGACGCTTCCAACTGCTATGTGATCCCCGGACTGATCGATGTACACTTTCACGGTGGGGACGGAGCAGACTTTAGTGACGGCTCACTGGAGGACTTGCAAAAGCTCGGGCATTACGAATTACTGCACGGCATTACCAGTATCTGTCCGGCTTCCATGACATTGCCGGAGGAGCAGCTCCTTAACATCTGTAAAACAGCTGCGGAATATGCGCACCGGCAAAAGGCTCTGACGGCAGCACACGCCCCGTCTTTCCCTTCGCCATGTGCGGAGCTTGTCGGTATCCATTTGGAAGGGCCGTTTATTTCTCCTGTGAAAAAGGGTGCACAGAAGGAATCCAATATTGTGCCTCCGTCTGCTGCATTGTTTGAAAAATTGTGGGAGGCCTCGGACGGACTGCTCAGGATCATTACTCTGGCTCCCGAAACAAGCTCTGCCATTTCCTTTATTCGGGAATTTTCTGACCGGGTACATATTTCTGTCGGTCATACGGCTGCCGATTATGATACAGCTTCCTTGTCCTTTGATGCAGGCGCCGATCATCTGACACACCTGTTTAATGCCATGAATCCCCTTCACCACCGCAATCCCGGTCCGATCGGTGCAGCCCTTGAACATCCGGAGGTTTTCGTGGAAATGATCTGTGACGGTGTTCACATTCACCCTGCGGTCATGAAAGCCAGCATTCAGATGTTCGGAGGGGAACGCATCGTCTTCATCAGTGACAGTATGCGTGCAACCGGACTCCCCGACGGTCACTATGAGCTGGGCGGTCAGCCGGTCGATGTGAAGGGTCATCTTGCCACTCTGCCGAATGGCACCATTGCCGCTTCTGTAACCAACCTGATGGATTGCATGAAGAAAGCAGTCTCTGTGGGAATCTCCTTAGAAACTGCTGTTCGCTGTGCCTCTTATAATCCCGCCTGCTCCATCGGTATCTCCGACCGTCTCGGCAGTATTGAAGTTGGAAAGCAGGCAGACTGTGTGCTCCTGAATATGGATACGTTAGAAATTCAGGCTATCATTAAAGCCGGACGCATCATATTCTGCAAATAATTGCCCTTGAAAAGATTTACCATCGGGTCATATTCTTTTCAAATTTAGCCACATAAGCCTGCTTTAACTCTTCCGGTGTGATGCCATAACATATATTCCTCCGTATTTAGATATAACTCGTAAAGCCTTTTCCGACAATCTCGCTGCTCTTCGTCACCATGATAAAGGCGCTTGGTTCATTCTTCCTGATAAAACGTTCGAGATAAATGGCCTGCTTCACATCCACCACCGTAAGAATAATCACACGATCCTTATGGGAATATGCACCCTCCGCATGGTAGGTGGTCGCACTGCGATTTAAATCATGCGTAATATAATTGCAGATCGGATCCGGGTTCGTGGATACAATCGTAAAATACTTGTTGAGCTTCATGCGTTCGATAAATTTGTCAATGACCAGTGATTTTGCCAGCAGTCCTAAGATGGAACATAGTCCGGTCGCCGTATCGAACACCAGAAACGCACAGACAACGACGACAAGGTCTGTCCAAAGCAGAGCCATGGAAACATTCATCGTGGAATACTTCCGAATCACCATGGCAATGATGTCCGTGCCTCCCCCTGAAGCATTCTCATAGAACAAAAGGGCAGACGCAATCGCCGGAAGCAGAATGGCAAAGCACAGCTCCAGCATAATCTCGTCCGTAAGTGGTGCATTCATAGGGAATATCACTTCAAACACATTTAATAGGAGGGAAGACAGTACAGTCACATACGCCGTTTTCACTCCGAAGTTTTTACGTAAAACAGCAAATCCAAGCACCAGCAGTAACAGGTTAATCACTAGGTTGATCTGGGAAGCAGAAAGCCTCGTGAAATTGGAAATCACGACCGCCATACCGGAAACCCCGCCAAAGGAAAAGTTATTGGGGAACTTAAATACATAAATTCCAATATCCATGATGATTACTGCAAACGTAATCCACAGATATTCCTTAAGTACCTTTTTCTTATCCGTTGTTTCTGCTGCCATTTCATTCTCCTCTTTTTATCATATCAAGTCACCTGTATCTGTTACAAACAGAATCCTGTAAATTCTTTGTCAATTTGTAACTATTCAGAGCCATGCAAATTATGGCTGTATGGACGATGAATGCTTGCATTCAAGCGGACATATGCCATGATTTATATGGCGAAGTAACTACATGAGCAAAACATAAGCTGTAAAACAGCGGTTTTGCGAATGGAGTTCTGAATAGTTACGTCAATTTATATATTGCGATTCACTTGTACCTCATTCCAGCAATAATTGTACTGTTCAGAGCTTTCTTCACAAAGCTGCTGCTTCATAACTTATAGTCTGTTCTCTATAGCCTTCCTATTTTCAGATCTAATCTACAATATCCGCGAAATCAAACTTCAAGACCTTCTTCAAGTCCTCGACGCGTACCTCGACCTGAAAGCCAATCCTGCCGCCGCTGAAAAAGATCTTCTCCAACGAAGAAGCACTTTCATGGATCACGGTTCGGAATTGCTTTTTCATTCCGATCGGGGAACAGCCGCCATGAATATATCCCGTAAGCGGTAATAATTCCTTTGCTTTAATCATCTCAATATTTTTCTCTCCAACGGCTACTGCCGCCTTTTTGAGATTCAGCTCCTTCTCTACCGGCACGAGGAAAACATAATGATTCCCGGTCTTTCCGACCGTAACCAGTGTTTTAAATACGACCTCCGGATCCTCGTTTAACGCGGCCGCCACCTCGGTTCCGCTGACTGCACCGGAATCCAGATAGTTGTGCCCCTCATAGGAGATTTTATGCTGCTCCAGAACACGCATTACATTTGTTTTATCATTCTTAGCCATTGTCTCATACCTCTTTCACTTATTTTCCCTCATAGCCGTCCAGCACCTTTACAGCTGTGCACTCAGCAAGAAATGCCTCCGTCTGCAAGAAATAATTGCTCTCATTCATGTATGTCTCTCACTTTATTGACACTCACCCATAACCTTATTATACTATAATCATCGTATGAAAAAAACTATGGAAATGCGAAACAAACAACTGTTACATCTGTTACGCAAACACAAAGGAGAAATTTATGCCAAAGATTACCCCTTTTCAGAGTGTCCGTCCGGATCCTGCTCTTGCTGACCGGATTGCAGCACTGCCCTATGATGTATACAACCGGAAAGAAGCCTGCGTGGAAGTCGGCAGGGAACCGCTTTCCTTTTTGAAAATTGACCGTGCAGAAACCCAGTTTGACGATTCGGTCGATACTTATGACGACTGTGTTTATGAAAAAGCCCGGGAAACCTTAGAAGAAATGATAGCGGATGGCTCTTTTCTGATGGAAGATAAGCCCTGCTTCTATATTTATGAGCTTACGATGAATGGCCGCACCCAGACCGGTATTGTGGGCTGTTCCTCCATTGATGACTATCTGAACGGTATCATTAAGAAGCACGAAAATACCCGGGAAGAGAAGGAGCTTGACCGTATCAGTCACGTAGACCGCACGAATGCCCAGACCGGTCCGATCTTCTTAGTCTATCGCTCGTCGGATTCCATTAATCAGATTGTGGACGCAGAAAAGAAAAAGACGCCTGTATACGACTTTACTTCGCCGGACGACATTACGCACCGTATATGGATCATTTCTGACAGTAGTGTCATCAAAGAACTTGAAGCAGCTTTTACTGCTATTCCTTCCACTTATATTGCTGACGGTCACCACCGCTGTGCTTCTGCTGTAAAGGTTGGTCTGATGCGTCGCAAGGAGCATCCTGACTACACTGGTCAAGAAGAATTCAACCGTTTTCTTTCCGTGCTTTTCCCGGATGACCAGCTTTACATCATGCCCTATAACCGCGTGGTAAAGGATCTGGCCGGCATGACGAAGGAAGTCTTTTTAGAAGCTGTCCGGAATGCCGGATTTACGGTTTCCTACCTTGGCAAAACACCGTTTGCCCCGGAAGAAAAGGGCACCTTCGGTATGTATTTAAGTGATGGCTGGTACAAGCTTACCGCAGACAGGCATTTACTTGTGGAGGATCCGGTAGAGGGATTGGATGTCTCAATTTTACAGAATAACCTGCTTGGACCGGTTCTTCAGATCGAGGATCCCAGAACCGATCACCGCATCGACTTCGTTGGAGGAATCCGCGGACTTTCCGAACTGGAAAAGCGTGTTGCCGAGGACTGCACCGTTGCGTTCTCCATGTATGCAACCTCCATTCAGGAGCTGCTCGATGTTGCGGATGCCGGTCTTTTGATGCCGCCGAAGTCCACCTGGTTCGAACCCAAGCTCCGCAGCGGATTATTTATTCATCAACTCGGTTAATTCTTAGGAACAGTTTATTCTTAGGAACTACTTATTTTTAGAAACTACTTATGGTGGGGACTGCTGTAGCCCCCACCATCTCTATTCTTCCTCCATCATGCTCTCTAAATAACCACCATCCCACAGCAGAATCTTAAGTTTCCTCGCTGCTTCGACAGCCGGAGTGGTGAAATACTGGTTCGTCAGTACCACTCCTACCATACGGTCATAATAGTCCCGCCCGGCATAGGCCTCCTGCACTGCTTTCACACCGACCGGTCCATCGTACCGCTTACACTGGATGGCATAAGTGACACCATCCTTTTCCGCAAGGATGTCCACTCCATAATCTCCGCTTCCTTTCGTGACCTCCACCTCTTCAAAGCCGCGTTTTTCCAAAAGATCGGCACAGAAATATTCAAATTCGTGCCCCTCCATCTCGTCGTAGCTCCGCGTCTTCGGTCTTCTTCTCCGTAGAAGAAAGAGGATCAGAAGTATCAGAACCACCAGCAGAACGGCTACAAGAATCAGGGGAAAAATCTGTGAACGTTCCATGCTTTCAATCAACTGCTTCATTTCCGTTTATATATTCCTTTTCTTCCTCATTCTCACTATGCCTTAAACAGGGTTCCAACCTCTTTGCCCTCCAGAATACGGATGACATTGACAGGATCGTCCCCGTTCGCAATCACCATATCGGTTCCGGCCTCATTCGCAATCTCTGCGGCCGCAAGCTTCGTTGTCATACCGCCTGTGCCAAATGCGGTGTCCGGTCCCTTGGCACAGGAAAGCAGATCCTCATCGATCTTTTCCACGCAGCTGATAAACTGAGCATCCGGATTATTTCTCGGATTATCGGTATAAAGCCCGTCAATATCAGATAACAATATGAGCAGATCTGCGCCCACCATTTCGGCCACCAATGCTGACAGGGTATCGTTATCACCAAAGTTTCCATTCTGGATCTGATCGGTGGAAACGACGTCGTTCTCATTGACAATCGGAATGACACCAAGCGCCAGCAGCTCCTGCATGGTGTTCTCGGCATTCGCTCTGCTGATCTCGTTCGTAATCACGCCCTTGGTCACCAAGACCTGTGCAATCGTCTGATTGTATTCAGCGAAAAGCTTCTGGTAAATCATCATCAGCCGCGCCTGTCCGACTGCCGCACAGGCCTGTTTCATGGAAAGCTCCGTCGGTCTTTCCTTAATCCCAAGCGCCTTTCTTCCAGCTCCGATTGCTCCGGAAGAAACGATGATGAGGTCTTTATCCTGATTATGTATATCAGTAAGAATCCGCACAAACTTCTCAATCTTCACCAGATTCAGATGCCCGGTGTCGGTATGGGTAATCGTGGACGTACCGATCTTAATCACAATTCTCTTTTTGTCCTGTAAATATGCTCTGTTCATCTCAGCCTCCAATGTATTATAAACCCAATACGACCATCATATCATATAGCCATATGAATTCAAATAAAAACCTTGCTTTTTTACCTAAATTACATATATGATGTAATGAGTGAAAAGAAAAACAAGCGGTTCCATCGGAGGCATTTGTTTTTCTTCTCTCATTTACAAATAAAGAGTTCGCAAGCGAACTCTTCGCGCGCGAGCGGTGTTGCAAAGCACGAAGTGCGAATTCGTGAGTACAGCATTATCAGAAAGAGGCAGAAGGAGCCAAATATGTGGATTGCAGATCATTGGAAAGATTATGAAGTAATAGATACCTCCTGTGGGGAAAAGCTGGAGCGCTGGGGCAAGTACATTCTCCTGCGTCCGGATCCGCAGGTCATCTGGAAAACCGAGAAAACCGTTCCCGAATGGAACCGTTTAAACGGACATTACCACCGCAGCTCCAAGGGCGGCGGTGAATGGGAATTCTTTAAGCTGCCGCAGGAGTGGAGCATTTCTTACCGCGAGCTGAATTTTCGGTTAAAACCATTCAGCTTCAAGCACACCGGACTTTTTCCGGAGCAGGCGGTCAACTGGGACTGGTGCGGAGAACGCATCAGAGAGGCAGGACGTCCTGTGAAGGTGTTGAACCTCTTCGCCTATACCGGTGGCGCTACCCTCGCAGCTGCAAGTGCCGGAGCGAGTGTTACCCATGTTGACGCCTCCAAGGGCATGGTCACCTGGGCGAAAGAAAATGCGGCAGCTTCCCACTTAGAGGATGCCCCGATCCGCTGGCTGGTAGATGACTGCGTCAAATTCGTAGAGCGTGAAATCCGCCGTGGCAACAAATACGATGGAATCATTATGGACCCGCCTTCCTATGGGCGCGGCCCCAAGGGAGAAATCTGGAAGATTGAGGAAAGCATTTATCCCTTCGTGGAACTGGCTTCCTGTCTCTTAAGTGACGACGCCTTGTTTTTCCTCATTAACTCCTATACAACAGGTCTCCAGCCTGCCGTATTAAGCTATATGCTAAACACCGTTATCCGGAAAAAACGCGGCGGTGAGGTACAGTCCTCCGAAATCGGACTGCCGGTTTCCTCAAACGGACTGGTACTCCCCTGTGGAGCCACCGGCCGGTGGTTTACCTAGCTACGCTGAGGATTTTTGTCCTGTGCTATCGGGAAAATAGACGTGTGATATGGTGTAGTTAATTTAAAACCGTTGCACTAGATTCCGCGCTTTGCTTTTCCCGATGGATAGTGTATACTATAAGAAGTGCTTCAAAGCGCCATAAAATTTACGTAACTCTAATTCTGAATAGACAAATTTGTCAAAAATGAATGGAAGATCATAGAAACGAGGTAAAAACAATGCCAAAGATTATTTTAACAGGAGACCGCCCTACCGGACGACTTCATGTCGGTCATTATGTAGGCTCTCTCCGCAGACGTGTCGAGCTGCAGAACTCCGGCAGCTATGACAGCATTTATATTATGATTGCGGATGCACAGGCACTCACCGATAATGCCGAGAATCCGGAGAAGGTTCGTCAGAACATTATTGAAGTTGCACTTGATTATTTATCCTGCGGTCTCGATCCTGCAAAATCTACCCTGTTTATCCAGTCGCAGATTCCGGAGCTTTGTGAGCTGTCTTTTTACTATATGAATCTGGTTACGGTATCCAGACTGCAGCGTAACCCTACCGTGAAGTCCGAAATCCAGATGCGTAACTTCGAAGCCAGCATCCCGGTTGGATTCTTTACCTATCCGATCAGTCAGGCTGCCGATATCACCGCATTCAAGGCAACTACCGTTCCGGTTGGTGAGGATCAGCTTCCGATGCTCGAGCAGACAAAGGAAATCGTCCGCAAGTTCAACGCCGTTTACGGTGAAACCTTAGTCGAGCCGGAAATCCTTTTACCGGATAATAAGGCCTGCCTGCGTCTTCCCGGTACAGACGGCAAGGCCAAGATGAGCAAGTCCCTTGGCAACTGCATCTACCTTTCCGATACGGAAGAGGAAGTCCGCAAAAAAATCATGTCCATGTATACCGATCCTACCCATTTACAGGTTTCCGATCCCGGACATCTTGAGGGTAACACCGTATTTACTTATCTGGATGCTTTCTGCCATGAGGAACACTTCGCAGAATATCTTCCGGAATATGCGAATTTAGATGAATTAAAGGAGCATTATCAGAGAGGCGGCTTAGGCGATGTGAAGGTGAAGAAGTTCCTGAACAACGTTCTTCAGGAAGAACTGGCACCGATCCGTGCACGCCGTAAAGAATGGGAAAAGGACATCCCTGCTGTTTATGAAATTCTTCACAAGGGCTCCATTGAAGCAGAAAAGGTAGCCGCACAGACACTTGCCGATGTAAAGAATTCCATGAAGATCAACTACTTTGAAGATCATGCTCTGATCACAGAACAGGCCGAACGCTTCAAGGCCGAATAGTTCCAATATGATATTACGAGGTATTTGTGAAAGCGCTGAAAATAACCGAAACCAAAAACTTTATGGGAATTTTATTAAAATCCGACTGTTTTGAGGATTTTTTACTGGAGGAAGCTTCCATTACGACGTACAACACCTTTTCCATTGACGGGCATATCGTTCCCGCCTTTTACAAGGGGGATGTGAATGTGCCGGATGAGGAGGCTTCCTACCGGTATTCCTGCTGGAAGGACCTGCAGGAGCTTTGTTTCCAGTTCATCCGTGGAAAAAGAACTCCTGTGCGCTTCCATTTTACACTCTATTTGAAACCGGACAAGATCAAAGCACTCTTTGCTTCCGAGTGCTTTAACAAAGAGCATGACGCCCTGCCCGACCAGCTTGACCAGCTGGTCTTAAACATCAAATATCAGGAGGGCATCCTTACTCTCATTACTGCGGTGTCCTATCACAGCTTCGTCATGGACAAATCAGCGGAAAAGCTCTGGGATCAATATATGATGCAGTTTCTTACCGCAAAATCAATTGCTTTTGAAGAAACCATCTAATGATTAAATTCTCCCATGACAGACAGATCGATTTCACTTCCGTCAATCAGGCTATCCTGTGCATTCTGTTGTCCGTCATCGGTAGAAGGAATCGTACCGTCTAACTGTCCCAGCACACTTTCTGCCCGTAACTGCAGAACCGTCCATAATGTCTCCTTTGCTTCCTCATATTCGGCTGCGGTATAAAATGCCGTCGGATCGGTCTCGATCAGTTCATCCGTCTGTGCATCCAGACGCTCCCATACTTCCTGTAATCTGCCGCCCTGCACATATTCTTCTGCCAGCTGCCGCAGATATTCGTGGTACTGTGCAAGATATTCTTCGTTTTCCAACAGTGCATTAAAGAAATCTGTTCCGTCAAACGGTGTATCAATCGGATCGTTAATCATACTGGTTGCCCCGCTGCTTTCCGTGGACTCTCTTCCCGGGCCTCCACCCATTCCACCGTTCGTCATTCCTCCGAAGGAAAGATTATAATCCCATGGGATGATGTTCACCTGCCCA
>CAVJLN010000024.1:21269-36507 GCA_963650485.1 Bacteroidaceae bacterium | reverse complement strand
GATTCGTGGTATGACGAATGCACTGATATCATGTTCTACACAATATTTCACGATCTGATTGCGTTCATGGCTGTGAATACAGCACAGGAAAACAACCTTCGCTTTTGTCAAGGTACTCTCGAGATATTCGGAATCTACCCGCTCCACATTCACGGTATCGATAATCTCGTAACGCTGGTCAAGGCCATATTCACTGATCAGGCTTTCAAGTCCTTTGAGCTCATCCCATACAAGAATGGTTTTGCTTTTTTCAAAGGTCTTAATATACCATTTATGTGCACCCTTGCTCCATGCCCAGATCACCACGTATTGTAAGAGGATGGCAAGCAAAACCGGCAATATACTGGGAATTCTTCTCATAAGCAGCATAGTGACGAGATACATCAGACCATCACTGATGATTACCGATAATACCTGTGCATAGATGATTTCTGATATTCTGCTTAAGTGAATTGTGAATCCCTGATACAGGTGCGCAAGCAGATAATACATAATGCAAAACAGCGCAATAACCAGATAATTTCCTTTTTTGTAATAGGGTATTGAGATGAGCTTTGAATAAAACCTCATCCACATACAGCCAAAAATGACCGTAACAAATAACACATCCAAAATTTTAACCAATCGGATCAGAATCCGATTCTTCAGTTTCTTTTTGGATTGAAGAATCCTCTGCTCCACTATACGTTCCCCTTTTCTTCCGTCTTCTCCACATCCTCAACGCTCATCTGTACCGAAAGTAATTCCCCGAACAGCTCCATTTCCACGTTCACGGTTCTCTTTCGTTCATCTACACCGATTACCTTTAATGCCTGATCCCCGCAGACACCTCCGGTATTGATCACATAATCACCGGTTTGTAAGTCTATAGCAGATGTGATACGGATTTCTTTTACACAACACGCTTCTGTACTCTTCTTCCGAATCCGTTTCTCTTCCTCAATCCATGGAAGCTTCGCATCCTTTTCACACCACAGACCGAATTTCATTCTCCGTTTCTGTCCAAAAAACGGTATTTCTACCACGGCTCTCCTGTGGGAAAGATCCAGTTTCACAATACAATCCCGATACTTCTCCAAAGGACCGATGATACTGGTAACTCTTCCATTTGTGTTTTTCTCAATATAGCTGACCCTCATAATTCCATTCGTATAAATGCTGCTTAAGAATTTCTCTTCTTCTGCACTCACCGGAATAAAGGTCTTCTCACTTTTATTGTTCTGATCCGGTTGATCTGAAAGCATAATCGCAAGCTTTGGAATTTTGCGAAGTTCTTCATATACTTCATCCGGCCGGTCTGTTTGGATAAACACATAACCGGCAAAGGTTTTCTTAATACTGATATGTCCAACGCCCTCCTTGCGCCAGACATCTTCATACAACGGTACAAAGCATCGTTCAAACAAAGCATGATCCATCCTCTGATTGATCCAGGTACATACCTGCTGCTCCTGTCCGTTCACTGTCTGTATTACATACCACATGATAGGTTCACTCCCGATTCTTTTGACATAGCTTCGCCATTGCCGCGGTGTTAGCCTCGGCGTAAGCTGTCTTCTATGATCGTTCAAAAACTTCAGGAAGCGTATACTACTCAGAAGATTTCTCACTAACTATTTCACTTCATCTTTTAACGTCTGCGCCGGTGGGGACCGGCGCAGACAAATCCCCACACTTGTTAAAAATCTAGATTCTTTTTAGTTCTTTTTTAGTTCTGAACGAACATTACAGGACCAGACTGTGTCAGGTCAAGTACGATATGGTCGAGTCTGATTTCCTTAATGGTAATCGGAACCCATGCACCATCAACATACTGGAATGCAGTTACGTTCTCTGTTCCGGCTAAGCCTTTAACATAGAAGTTAACTGTTACCGTATTTCCTTTGGCTACAGGAAGCTTAGCGTTAACAAGGTTAACGATCTTTCCTGTTGCTGCTGCTTTCGCAGACTTAACTGTTGCAGCGTTAACCTTAGCAAGAGTAACTGTCATGTTCGTTGCAACACCGTTAACGATGATCTTTCCACCCTGTGCTACAGGCATTGTGTCTGCGGCAGGAAGTCCCGGAGTAGATACGATCGCATTGTTTGTATACTCACTAACAGTCATGTTTGCTTCAGCAGCTGCTGTTTCAACAACGCTTTTCTGGGATGCAGCGACTACAGCACCGGCTGACGGTGAAGGAGCTGCGCATACTGCCATAGGCATAACCAGAAGTGTTGCTGCGGATAAAATTGCGACAAATTTCTTCATTGGACTTTTTCCTCCCTTCTCGCAAAATTAAGTGTGGTTTATATCAACATCCTTCGATGCAGATATCAATACAGAAATACTTTACTCGTCGTCTTCGAAGTCATACACGAAGTCGGTTCCATCGAATATCGTACGGTCCATGTCTGCCACGCCTGCATTTACAAGTCCTGCCATCACAACGAACTGTTTGTCTCCTACGGTACTTCCATCCAGCGTCAGAAGGAAATGTCCGGCAGTCAGATCCTCCCAGCCTTCCCTCTTATTCATAGACATATCTCTGCGGTCATAGTAATCCGCAAGGTATGCATCGCACCCCTGATAGGTGGTATAATCATATCTTCTCAAAATGTCGCTGCCTTCATCATAGTAAGCAGCATAAATACTGTAGGTATACACATTGTCCGGTGTATAGATATAAAGAGCTTCATGCTCCTCGAAGAAATCAGGATTCTCAAACTTATGTAAGGGATAGAAAAGATCGCCTTCCTTCTGATCCTTCCCATGGATCACGGTATTAAAATCACAGAGATTAATCTGGTTCGGAATTTCAATATAAAGAGCTCCTTCTTCCCCTTCCTGTCCATCGGCCGTATGCTCCTGATACCAGGTATCTGATGTTGTACTCTGCAAAAGCGGCTGGTCAATATCCGTTCCCGGAATATAGAGCCACCCCCAGATCTCCGGATTCTCTTCCTGCAAAGCAGTAAAATCAATCCTTCCATCCTTTGCGGTTTCCGCTCCGAGTCCGGTATCCTTCGTTTCCTCTACACCTGTGACTGTCTCTGATGTCTGTTCTTCCTCTGTTCCTGTTGTCTCCTCTCTGCTGTCTGTATTGGAAGAACCGCATCCCGTTAATATTCCCGTGAGTAACAGAATGCTTAAGCATCCGCTGATCATTTTCGTCGTTTTCTTTTTCATCGTTTGTTTCATTGTCCCTTTATCTCTTACACAACTCCTGTTACTTCTTTGCTGCCTCTTACTTCTAATGTCTCTCTTAACCTGTATATTTATTTCTGCGGATTTTCTGATTCTACCCTGTCTATCTATCAACTGTCAGCAGCTCTGATCATATTCTTCCTATAGATGATTTACTGCTCCACCGGCTCATAGAAAACCCTCAGGATCAGTTCAAACAGATCCGTCTCATCCACATAGAACTCTTCGAAAACATCTCCCTGCTTCGTTTCACCCTTTAAGGCATAAAGGTAATTCTCATCAAAGCTGTAATCCTTTGCGATCGATGCCAGATACGTCATTTCATCCACCGTCAGGTTGGTTACCACCTTAGAGGAAACGGCCTGATATACAGAAACAGGAAAACCGATATCCTGTCTGGTCTTCTGCTTTACCTTCTGCAAATACGCAATAATAAACTGCTTCTGCCGTTCCAAGCGATGATCTGCCGATCCGAACTGATCTGTGTTACGATCTCTTACATAGGCATAAGCAAGTTCCCCATCCAGGTGAACCTGTTCTCCTTCCCGGATCACGACCTTCTGGCTTTTGTCATCCACACCTCTCACATCTTCCAATGCCGTCAGGTCAATTCCACCCACCATATCCGTAAGCGGCCCAATAGCATCCATATTAATCGCCGCATACCCATGAATCGGCATCTCATAGAACAGATGCTGTACGGCATTCACCTGATATTCGCAGCTTTCTTCCACGCCGTTGCCAAAGCCATGCTGCACGGCAATCTGTGCCTTGATCGTATTCACGAAAGCGCCGTTATTATCATAAACAGAAATATCCGTCATCGTATTCCGGTTAATCCCAATGATACTTAAGGAATCATCGTGTGGATTCAATACCACTAAGAACAGCGCATCCGCCTGTCCCCCATTCGTTCCTTCCGCTACTTCCTTAACATCTTTCGTCTTATCAATTCCCATAATGAGAAATGTCAGAATGTCCTCGTTATATGCATAAACCTGACCGTTGTACTTCACCCAGCCCTCTTTCCAGTTCGCGGATTCTTCCTCGGTCGGCTGCAATTCCACTACTACCGGCGCGTTTTCAAGCTTCGGCGCTGCAATCACATTGCTGCGCAGGTTTGCCTTACCAATCACTCTCACAATCAGGAACGCTGCAAACGCAGTTGCCAGAAGTCCCGTAATCACAGCAAGCACGGTTAACGCAACCACCTTGTGTTTACGTTTCTTATCGTGCTTCACCTTTTCCGGATCCAGAATCTGTGACTTCTCCATGTCTGTCATGCGGTCTCTATGATTTTTCTTATTCGTTAACAAGCTGCACACAATTTCTCACCCTTATATCCCGGATACACTCTTATCTTCCTGTTCTTCATCCGGAATCTGTTCTGCCATTCTTAATTGTCTTTTCTGAATAGTTACCAATTACTTAACATGCACCGTTACGGTCACCGGATCCGACACATTTCCATCGGAATCCGTCGTTGTCAGTGTCACGGCATGATCTCCCTTTGCATTGACATCATACTTGGACGCCTTCAGATTCTTAAAGAGTGTTTCATATCCATCTTTATCGTCCTGAAAACTTCCAATGGCATTAACCCATGCCGGAAGCTGTCCGGCTGTTGTATTCACGGTTGTATTCTTCAAAATAATCTTGGGATTTCCAGCCTTCGCTGCTGCCTCTTCCTCAGCCTGACGCTCTGCTTCTTCCTGCTGTCTCTGCTCTTCTGCCTGCTTCTCTGCTTCTTCCTGTTCCAGACGCTGCTGTTCTTCTGTGTCCGGTGTTGGAGATGCCGATGAGGAGGGGCTCATAGAGGGAGAGCTTAGTGCTTCCGCCTCCTCTTCCTGCATATCTGCGATATTATCCAGATCTTCCTGCTGCTCTTCATTTTCTGCATCCGCAGATGTCACACTTGTTAAATCAGCTGGAAGCGATTTTTCCATATCACCGTCAAATCCTGCCATTCCGATATCCTTCATGGTATTTCCGGTCGTTTCATTTACGGCTTCGAATACTCTGGAAGCCTTTGCTGCATTTCCGTCAAGATCCGTAACCGCATAATACACAACCGCACGATTCTCATTCTTATTCTGTACGATTTTTTCTACGACGATACGGTTCGAAACATCGCCGTCCTTTGCATCCATGGCGGTAACACCCTGCAGCAGTTTTTCATTGTCGACGCCGCTATAATAAATGAGATTGTTCTCCGAAAAGGAGATTACCGGTGCTTTCCGATCCCTGCCCAGCAACAGCACCACACAGGTTACAATCAATATGAGATTCAAAGCAGTAAAAACAATTGCCCACTTTCCACTATCTTTCATATCCGTATTTCCGCCTCATTTGCCGCTCCGACAGCATGTACTGTTCGTGCATTCTTCCTTATCTGTTCAAACTACAAGCTTATCTCTTCCAAGTCAGATCCTTTATCCAGCAGCTCATCCGGATTCTGTTCCGTATTTTCTCCTGCTGCAGGATCAGTCGGCCACTTTTCTGAATTTTTTTTGGAAGCATGTGTCCCTGCTTCTGCTCTGGTTTCCTCAGATCCCTGTTTGCTCAGATCCGTGGTCTTCGCATGTCCGCCTTCATTCCCGTACTGACCGTAGTACTTGCCGTAATATTTTCCATAGTACTTGCCATAATGTCCGTAGCTCTTCGTACTCATGTCAACCTTGTTCAGAACCACGCCCAAAATACGGCTCCCGGATTTATCCAGCTGTGCCTTTACATTCTGAACGAACTTATAGCTGACCGCATTGTTCTCAACAACAAGAATGATCCCGTCACATTTCTTAGCTGCAACAGCAGCATCAATTACACTTCCCAGTGGAGGCGTATCGACGATGACATAGTCAAATAATTGCTTCGTTTTATTCACAAGAGTCTCGAAGCTCTCCCCTCCCAGAAGTTCACTGGGGTTAGGTGGAACGGGGCCTGCAAAGATCATATACAACTTGGGGAAGTTTGTTTGACAGATCACATCACTCAGTTTCTCCCGCCCCACCAGAATGTGGGTCAAACCCAGGCGCACAGCGCCTGTTTTGTACCTTCCTACTAATACGGATCTGCGCATATCGGCATCGATGAGCAGTGTCCGCTTTCCTGCCTCGGCAAATGCCTTGGCAAGCTCCATGGCAACCGAGCTTTTTCCTTCATTCGGAGTACAGCTGGTTACGGCGATTACCTTCAGGTCTGCGCCACTGAATTCAATGTTGGTACGCAGTGTCTTGAATGCTTCTTTAATCCGGTAATCCTCAGATTTATCAAATCGTAAAGATACATGCTGCATGGTTAATTCATCCATGGTCATTCTCCTTATCTTCCCATGTTTCTCTCTGTTTCTTTCATGATTCTGTTTCCATCATCCTGTGAACTATTCAGAACTCCATTCGCAAAACCGCTGTTTCACAGTTTATGCTTTGCTCTGCTTATGCTTCTTCTTTTTCTTCTTCGAATTGGCTTCCTCTTCCTTCATGGGAATCAGTGCCAGTGTGCTTAAGCCCAAGTACTTCTCAACATCGTCAGAGGACTTAATGGTGTCATCCATAAGATAACGGATCAGGATAATCGCACTGATTACAAGGCATCCAAGCAGCCCGCCCATCAATGCCCATTTGGCACAGCTCGGGGATGCCTTTTTCGTCGGCATATTCGCGGTTTCTGCAACATTGACCGCATCAATATCCATAACGTTCTGAATATGGGTACTTGCATTTTCCCGGACGGAGTTGGCAATATTCATTGCCTGTACCGGATCATGATCTTCAACCGTAATGGATACGATTCGTGTATCACTCGGTGTTGTTACACTGATTTTATTTAGCAGATCATTGTACTCCATATCTAAGCCAAGCTCCTGAATCACCGCTTCCAATACATAACGGCTGTTAATCAGTTCTGCATAATCCTTTGTCAGCTGAGTACCAAGCTGCACATCACTATAAGTAACAGAAGAGCTGTCGTTCTTATTTAAGATGTAGATTTTCGTGGTAGACTTATACGTCGGGGCAATCACGAACTTGCTTAACGCAAAGCAGCTGAGTGCACAAAAAAGACCGATACTCAGGATCAGCCAGATATGTCCCCACAGGACGTAAAACAGTTCCACAAGATCAATTTCAATCTCAACACGTTCGTTTTGGTTTTCCATGAAGTTCTCCTTCGTGTTTCCAATTTCATTCTCTATAAAATTTCATTCCGGATGATATGCTCCGGGTTATTCCGGAAAATATCTTCGGTATATTCTTCGCCGTATTTGCGGACTATGTAATCCGCACATTTCTTTAATTCCGGTGCGCGCTTCTTCGTATCGTGGGCATCTGTCGCAACGAACTGTACCAACTCGTGCTTTAGAAGCTTCCGGGTAAAGCTCTTCACCTTAAATCCCCCATCTCCCATCACACTGCCCGCATTAACCTGAATGTACGCACCCATTCCGGATAAGTCCTCAATGCGGTCCACGTGATCTAATAAGCATTGATATCGTTCCACATGTGCAATAATTGGGAAATAACCTTCAGCCAAAAGATCATAGACGCCGTTCCGCAGATAATCATAATCGTCCATCGGTCCAAACTCTACCAGTACATACCGGGAATCCGCCATTGTCCGTGCCACACCACCGTGCAGCTCCTGTGCCAGTTCCATCCGGTAATAGAGTTCGCTTCCTCCGATCAGTTCAATCGAAAGTCCGATCCGGTTCATCTGCTCCTGCAATTGTTTCATATAGGCATTCATACTGGGTATATGAACATTATGCCTTCCTGGTTTGTTATGAGGTGTCACAATGATAGTCCGAATAGCATTTTCCTGCGCTATCTGTAACATCTTAAGACTCTCTTCCATGGACTTGGCACCATCATCAACCCCAGGCAAAATATGGCAATGAATATCGATTAGATCCATATTTTTCTTCCTTTTCCTTTTACACACGTGCTATTCCAAATAGCTTACTATAACATAATATGCTATTAGTACTAGATTTTCAAGCGATATTTTGCATAAGAATTATTTTTGTTGCTATCGAATCTTATTAATTATGCTCAGTTTTACCCCCCCCCGGAAAATTATGCACTTTTTACAATTCGGTTCTTGTATTTTTATATGCTTTGTGCTTTTTGCCTATATTTTGTGAAATTTTACGATAAAATAGATTTTACAGACTATGAAAAAATATTTTTACATTTTAATTATTTCATACATTGAATAATCAAATCTTGCAGAAAGGGGTACGGTATCATTACATGGGAAACAACGACCGGACATTAGAACAATACTTGAAAGAACTGCGTAAATCCTGCAACTATTCCCAGGAATTTGTTGCTTCACACCTGAACATTACGCGCCAGACCTATTCTCATTATGAAACCGGACGAATCACACCGCCTGTCAATTCCCTTTACAATCTTGCCAGGCTTTACGGCATTCCTGTCGAGAATCTGTTGGATCTTGTTGTTACTTATAATATTAGTACGGATTTTGTAAGACCGGTATCAAATTTGGACATGAACGACCCGGATGAGGTTGAATTATTTATTGAATTCGTGAACGATCCACGAAATTATAAGAAGTTTCAGCATTTAACCCACGATGAACGATACCTTATGTATAATTATATGATGCTGGATCACCGTGGCCAGGAGGATGCCCGGGATATCATAAGCACGCTCCGCCACAGACGTATGAAGAAAAACGATGATATGCTATAGAACGACTTCTCCACGAAGTTAAGTCCTGCCATGTGAGACGAATTCTCTCCTTTTATTAAGAAAGCAGAATACCTCTTTTGTAGATATTCTGCCCCTGTTTTATACAAAATAGTCAACTTTATATTGATAAAGTCAGATGCCTGTGCACTTATAGTTCATATGGTGTGATCTGATATACGAAATAATTGAGCCAGTTCGAATACAGAATGTTGCAATGTGCGCGCCATTCTAAAGAAGGCTTCCGGGTATCGTCATCATCCGGATAATAATTCTTCGGCACTTCAATCGGGAGTCCCTTTTCCTTATCACGCACATATTCCTTATGCAGGGTATAACGGTCATATTCCGGATGACCCATGACATAAATCTCCTTGCCGCCTTCACTCATGCAAAGCAGCACTCCCGCCTCATCCGACTCGGCAAGCACGGTCAGCTCCCTGCACTGATGAATATCTTCGGAAAGAACCGCCGTATGACGGCTGTGCGGAATGAGGAAATAATCATCAAATCCACGGACAAGCGGGTTCTTACGGTTCATCACCTTATGACGATATACGCCGAATAATTTCCCGGGAAGCAGTACCTTCTTTAAACCATAATGATAATACAGACCTGCCTGAGCTCCCCAGCAAATATGGAAGGTCGAAGTCACATGTGTCTTCGTCCAGTCCATAATTTCACACAGCTCTGCCCAGTAATCCACCTCTTCAAACGGAATCTGTTCCACGGGTGCACCGGTAATAATCATTCCGTCAAACTTACGCTCCTTTAATTCATCAAAGGTATTATAAAAGCGATTGAGATGCTGGATCGGCGTATTCAGGGAAATATGACTGTTCATCTTCATAAACGTCACTTCCACATGCAGCGGCGTATTGGACAGTGCACGCAATAACTGTAGTTCAGTATCCTGCTTCACCGGCATGAGGTTCAGAATGCAGACCTGAAGGGGACGAATATCCTGATGCATGGCACGATTTTCGTCCATAACAAATATATTCTCATTTTCCAAAATTTCTTTTGCAGGTAATGCGTTCTGAACTTTAATCGGCATTGTACATCTTTCCTTTCTTATATTAATTAATCCGTCGTAACCGCTGACACACGGTAATACTAATCATAGTCCTTTTCTGCGCTTTTGGCAACCTTCTGTTTCGAACCTTTCCATAAATTCTGTTTAGAACCTTTCCACAAATTCATCCTCAGTCAGAATGGGGATTCCCAGTTCCTTTGCTTTCCGGTTCTTACTTGAAGAGGACTCGGAATCATTATTAATTAGGAAGCTTGTTTTCGCACTGACACTTCCGGTCACCTTGCCTCCCTGCTGTTCCACATAGCTTTTAAATGCATCCCGGTTCTTGAACCGATGCACATCACCGGTAATAACAAAGGTAAGTCCCACGCAGGTACCTCCCTCCGCGCGGACAGCTTCTCCCTGGGTAATATGAACCTCCTGTAAAAGGTGGTCCAAGGCTTCCTTATTTTTGGTGTTCTGATACCACTCCATCACAGAACCGGACTTTTCAGGTCCAATTCCATCAACATCCTCAAAGCCCTGTCCGCTCTTCATCCGCTCAAGGAATCCCTCGAAGCTCACGCTTCCCACAATCTTCTTGGCAGCATCCACGCCGATCATGGGAATACAAAGCGCATAAATGAAGTTCACAGCCTTCACTTCCCGGCTCTTTTCAATCGCATTAAGCAGATTTTCACAGGATTTCTCTCCAAAGCCTTCCATATTGCGGATCGTCTCCGCATGCTCTCCCAAATGATAAATATCGGCAAACTCATGTACAAATCCTTCATTCATAAACCGCAGCATCGTCTGAATCGACAACCCGTCAATATCCATCCCCGACTTGCTCACAAACCGAGTATACTTCTTTCCCTGCTTGGCTGTACAATCCGGGTTCGTACAATGCAGTGTTTTCGTTCCGCTGCTGCTTGTATGAATCTGCGTTTTTGCTCCGCAGACCGGGCAGGTTTCCGGAATAGAAAAGGTTCCCTTCGCTTCCTTCACCGCAATGCATTTCGGAATGATTTTATTCGCCTTAATGACTTCTAAGGTACATTCTTCTCCGATTCCCAATCGCTCCATCTCACTGATATTACAGAGAGAAGCCCGGCTCACCGTTGTCCCTTCCAGCTGTACCGGTTCAAAAACAGCCACCGGCGAAATCGTTGACGCGGCACAGGACCATTCCACATAACGAAGCTTCGAGGTTGCAGAAACATCGGCCCACTTAAACGCAAAACCGGCACGTGTCGCATGATGTCCGGTTACCGATCCGGTTGCCGCATACACAGTATCATCATAACAGATGACCAGTCCATCCACCGGAATATCCATCTGTCCGCCTTCGACCTTATGCGTCCAACGTGCAATTACCTCATCCAGATTGTCCGCGCTGCATCGTTCCCGTTCCACCGTAAGGAAGCCTTCCCTGTCCAGATAATCCATCTGTTCTCCAAAAGACTGAATCCCCTCTTCCCGGTAAACCAGCGTAAATGCATGGAAATAAACACACCGTTCCTTTACCTTCTGCGGGTCGTCCAGACTTAAGGTTCCGGAAGCAAGGTTTCTCGGATTGGCATACTTTTCATCATCATCCTCGATCAGATCATTAATCATTTCAAAATCGGTATAGGAAATTGTTGCTTCCCCACGAACCACCATATGTCCCTGATACGTGATCTTCAACGGAAAACCTTTGATAGCATCCTTCAGATAAGTGATATTGTTTCCAACCGTACCGTTTCCTCTGGTTACAAGTTTCGTAAGCTTCCCTTGATCATAGGTCAGAACCAGCGTCAGACCATCCAGCTTCCAGGACAGCCAGATATCTCTTCCCTCTGCCCACTTCTTCAACTCAGAAACCTGCTTGGTCTTTGCCAGGGAAAGTGCCGGGAATTCATGCGGTTCACGGTTTCCTCCCGTTTCTTCCGCTCCGGTATTCTGCGTCGGACTCTCCGGCATAATATAACCGGTCTCCTGTTCCAATGACGTTAGTTCATCAAACATGGCGTCCCATTCATAGTTGGACATCTTCTCTTCCTGCCCCTGATAGTACGCCTCGGACGCTTTATTCAAAATCTCTACAAGCTCTTTCATTCTTTTCTTTTTTGCTTCCATGTTGTTGGTCTCTTTCTCATTTATTTGCATTTCATATTTGGATGTCTTTTATGTATCGACAGAATATTATTCTTATGTAAACTGAATTTTGCAAGTTTTCCTGCAGGCTGCTTCATTTTACTCTCAAGTATTCATTCCATAATTCCTGTTTCGATTCGATTTCAACTCTTTTTTATAAAATGAAACCGGTTTTTCTATTCGTCATTGTCTAACAAGATCTGGTATTCTAGTCCTCATGGGCTTCTTCTATTGGTAGACCGCATCAAATAACGCTTGTAATTCTGCCCCGAGAATCTGTCGGTACTCTCCCCTTTTCAGGTTTGCAAGTTTCACATTTACTACCCGAATGCGTTTTAACTCTCTTACCTCATATCCAAGCGCCTTCGACATTCTGCGGATCTGCCTGTTGACTCCCTGAGTCAGAATAATGCGATACGTAAATTTGCCGATCTGCTCTATTTCACACGGTCGGGTTTTGATGTTCAGCTCCTTTAAGAATACCCCCTCCCGCATCTGCCGAAGGAAATCCTCCGTAATCTCTTTATTTACCTTTACAATATACTCTTTTTCATGTCCGGCACTGCCCTTCATCATGGCATTGATCAGTTCTCCATCATTGGTTAACAGGATCAGCCCTTCCGAGTCCTTATCAAGCCGTCCGGCATAGGTGACCCTCACCGGAAACCTTACCACATCTGTAATCTTTTTGTCTGCGAAGCGATCCCGTTCCGTACAGGTCACTCCCACCGGCTTATAATAAGCCAGAACCACTTTATCATTCTTTCCATGAATGGCTTTTCCACGAACCAGAATCGAATCCTCTGCTGAGACCCGCATCCCCATAGTCGCAGTCTTCCCATTCACCGTAACCAGCCCCTGATCAATGAGACTGTCCGCATCTCTCCGTGAACAGACACCACAAGATGCCAGATATTTATTTAAACGTTCCTTTTCCATATTTCGAATATCCCTGATTCTCCTTATCTTTCTATATTTTAGTTTTTCTATATTCTTAAGCTTTGTATTCTTTAGATGTAACTCTTATTGTTCATTCGTGATTTCATTTCATACAACTCATATAACTTCATCAACAATTTCAGTTCATGAGCAATTCTGGTTCACACAGTTCATTAGAAATTTCAATTTCAATTTCACTTCACAACATACTGCTCATATTTTCTTACATCAGCATGGTGACAGCTCACACGCATCCACGTTCCTTCAGGTTCATAGGTCTGTTCCAGAATCTGCGCATTTTCCTGCAGATACGAAACAATGCTGCCCTTATCATAAGGAATCAGCAATCGAACCTCCTCATAGTCTGCATAAACTCTCCTGGTAATTTCCTTTACCAGCAGTTCAATAGATTCCGGCTGCCGTGCGCTGATGTAAATCTTATTCGTTCCTGCCGTTCTTGGATAGGTACTTTGAGTGAGCCGATCCGCCTTATTAAAGACAAGCAGCATAGGAATATCTCCGGCTCCAAGCTCCAGCAGTGTCTCCTTGGTAGTTTCCATCTGTTCCTGATATCCCGGATCTGAAACATCCACAACCTGCAAAAGCAGATCCGCTCCCTTAATCTCCTCCAGGGTGGAACGAAACGCCTTAACCAGTCCATGCGGCAGCTTATGAATGAATCCAACCGTATCCGTAAGCAGAAAATCCTGATTATTCCCGGTATTAATCCGTCGAATAGTCGTATCCAGTGTTGCAAAAAGCATATCCTTTTCGAGCACTTTCTTCTCTTCATCTCCCACAAATCGTTCTACCATCTGATTCATAATGGTCGATTTGCCTGCATTCGTATAGCCAACCAATGCTACCAGGGGTATTCTTGACTGATCTCTGCGCTTTCTCTGAGTTGCCCTTTCTCTGGAAATGGCATCCAGTTCCTTACGGAGTTCACTGATCCGGTGCTCGATATGCCGGCGGTCAAGCTCTAACTTTTTCTCGCCGGCGCCACGGCTGCTCATGCTGCCACTGGTTCCTCCCTGTCTGGTCAGTGCCTCATGCATTCCGACAAGACGTGGCAGAAGATATTGCAGCTTGGCCGTTTCTACCTGC
Source organism: Bacteroidaceae bacterium (assembly GCA_963650485.1). GTDB lineage: Bacteria > Bacillota > Clostridia > Lachnospirales > Lachnospiraceae > Suilimivivens. Next base: position 22,409 of record CAVJLN010000024.1, on the reverse strand, counting down.
AATCTGGCTTCCCGTGTTCTTGCCCGCATCTCAAAGATACTGAGAATCAGTGTCGTCCGATCAATAACAGGTGTTTTCAATTCTTCCTGTAGGTTTTTAATCTGGGAAGGAGTCAGGGTATCATTAAATAGAATAAGCTGCGCAGCCAAAGCCTGCGCAGCATCCCGTACTTCCTGTACCTTACCGGTCCCAATGTAAAGTGCTTTATGCACGAATTCCATTCTCTGGGTAACCGTTCCAACTGGATCCATATAACAAGCCTTCGCCAGTTGTTTCAGTTCCTCCATGGAACCATCAAAATTCTGTTCTTCTCCCGTATCTACTCCGACGAGCAGTACCCGTTCCAGTTCTCTATTCTGTTGTTCCTCTAAGAAATTATCCCAATATTCTTCCATAACACCTCTTATGAAATTCACAAATTACTATTGGCTATTTACATATATTTGCTGCAGTAAACATTAATTCTATATCCCATCTTTCAATAGCACTAATATAAGGAATCAATTACCGAAAAATAATTTTCAAATGTCTTGCGACAGCATCCCGGATTCTTAATCACAATATTCCCTGTCTTCAATCCCGGAAGTGTAAAAGCCATTGCCATCCGGTGATCATCGTAGGTTTCAATTGTTATGTTTTCCCCCGGAACTTTCTCCCACGGAAAAATCTGAATTCCATCAATCTCCGGAACTTCCTCACACCGTACCCCCATGCGCTGCAGTTCTGTCAGAATCGCATGGATCCGGTCCGATTCCTGAAAACGGATATGTCCGATATTATGAATTCTGGTAACACCGTCTGCAAACGGTGCGATCGCTGCCAGTGTCATCGTCTGATCCGAAAAATCCTTCATTGAAATATCCACACCATGCATTTCCGGTTCCTTCATCGTCATCTGGATTCCTTCCGGCGTCTCTTCTTTCTGACATCCCATCTGTTCCAATACATTCAGGAATTGAATATCTCCCTGTAAGGATTTTTCCTGTACACCTTTAACAATAACACTCGTCTTCAGCAAAGGAACCATTGCATAAAAATAGCAGGCTGCCGATACATCCGGTTCAACTTCATATTCCGTAAGCCCCCATCCTTCCTGATGGGTAATCTCATAACAGTTCTCCGTCTGTTTCACCTGAATGC
>CAVJLN010000024.1:0-21259 GCA_963650485.1 Bacteroidaceae bacterium | reverse complement strand
ATGCCAAACTGCTTCATCATAGCTAGTGTCATTTTAACATAAGATCCTGCCGTTCTGCTTCCGGTCAGATGAATCTTCAATCCCGTTGGAAGGAGACATGCTGCCATCAGTAAGGCACTTGCAAACTGACTGCTGAGATTCGTATCAATGGTGATTTCACTCATCTCATTCTCTTCCTGTGTTACATCATTCCGACATCTATCCTCTTCCACTTCGATCTTACGTATTCCGTCTTTCTGTATTCGTTCTTTCTGTGTTTCCTCTTCTGCAAATTGCGAATTTAATTCAAAAGGGAAATGATACGTTTCATTGTTATATCTAAATTTAACATTTAATTTCTCTAATATTTTCAGGATCGGCTCCATTGGGCGCTTACGCATCTGTTCGGATGCATCCAGATAATAATTGCCGCCTGCAAAGGCCAGTGCAACCGTAAGAAAACGTGCCGCTGTTCCTGCACTTCTTACATGTATGGATGCCTCCGGGTTTGGAATTCTGCCTCCTGTACCCTGAATGGTTACCTTTTGCTTTTCTTCCTCGATTTCTACCTGAAATCCAAGCTGGATCAGGCAGTCTAAGAATCCTCTGGTATCATCACTAAACAGGACGCCTGACAATACACATTTCCTACCGGATAGTGCAGCTAACAGAAATGCCCGGTTGGTAATACTTTTCGATCCCGGCACCTGGATAAAATACTCTTTCTTCGGATTCAGTTTTCTTACCCGATAAACATCTGCTATTTGCATAAGTGTTCCCTTTCCTTGCTATCCTGTTCACTATACCAGTTTTTCATCTCATGTCAATCTTTTTCCAGTTACTGTCCACTCCTTGTACTGCCATTATTTCTGCACACCAATCTTCCTTCGCACGTTCACGAAGCTGAGCTCCTCCATCCGATCCAACTGGGCATTCACAATTCATTGTGAAGAATGTTCTCGGTATGATGCTCCAGATAAAAATGAATGTTCTCCTGTGGCAGATCCTGTGCTTCTCCCATCGCGGAAAGCGCTCCGCTGTAATGATAATCCTTTGCCTCATCCTGTTCAAAAAGAGTAAACGCCAGCCGTAAATTCTCGATTGCCTCCTGATAACGCATCAGCTTTAACTGGCAGGTTGCCAGACTCGTATAAATAATCGCAATTTCCACTCTTGCTTCCTGATACAGCATTGCAATGGAATTTCTCATATTCTCCGTTTTCACGATAATATCCAATAAGTTCATTCATTAAGGTAATCAGGGAACCCGTATCTCCCTGGCTTACGGATTCTTCGATTTTTTCAAGTAAAAATCCTTCAATTTCATTCGTTCTGTGCTGTGCAAGCAAAGTATCCAGCTGTTCCAAAGTTTTCTCTACATTCATATGGTTACCTCCCTACTATGTAATCAGGAAACGCTCTATCTCCTCATGCCTCTGTCTGGCCTCTGCATATCCATGCTCATAAGAACAAAGCAGTGTCTCTACATTCGATTCCTGATTTTTAACCACAATTCCTCTCGGACGAAAAACAAGTGCTTTCCCTTCCTCTTCTAATCTTTTCACCAATTCAAGACTCTGATTATAGTTATCTGCACGTTCTTCCAGAACACGCACCAGTTCCGGATATTTCCGATAGACCCGTCGTACAAAAAACTGATAGAACGGACGATATTTTTTGTGATAATCTTCCTTTCTGGTCAAAATTACAATCAGCTTATCCCATCCCTCTTCCAAAGCCTTCTTCACCGGTATGGCATCTGCAACTCCTCCGTCGAGCATCGGCACTCCATTAATGGGCGTGATCCTTGCAATAAAGGGAAGCGAATTCGCTGTTTTACAGATCTTCCAGAATTCATCCTGATTCTGAAACTGATCATGATAAATACATTTTCCGGTAATGCAGTCCGTCGTGCTGATCAAAAAGTGTTTTGCAGAATTTAAAAAGGCATCAAAATCGAATGGAACCTTTTTCTTCGGCACCTCATCGAATAAATATTCCATATCAAAGAAGGTACCCTTTTTGAAAAAGGTACCAATTCCAAGATATTTATACTCCTTCAGCGGCTTAATTACCGCTTCCAGTACTCTTCCCTTCTGACCGGATACATAATTCATCCCGGCATATGCTCCTGCCGACACAGCTAGCACATTAGGAATTTCAATCTTTTGTTCCAAAAAATAATCCAGAATGCCCGCTGCATAAATGCTCCGCATGGCACCACCCTCAATTACGATTCCTGTTTTCTCCATACTTCAATCCATTCTCAGCTTCTTTGGTGATCCTAACAGGCGCTATCTGCATTCAGTACTCCCGCATGTTTCAATGCGGCCATAATTCCCGGTATCAGAATCAATTGCACAATAATTCCCGGGACTGCAGTCAGGAATGCTCCTGCCATAAACATCTCCAAGGTGAACGGCTGCATGGTTGCACGTGCAAGAATAAACCGGACAAGTCCCCATACAATTCGACCTGCCAGCATTGCACCAATCAGGGCAAGGTAAAGACTCCCTATATAATTCTTACCGCTTCCGATTGTATTTTTCTTGCTTAACTGCTGCATGATCAAGCCAATAACCGCGCCATATGCGGCTAGCTCAAAGGTCATGGAAACACCGGTTGGGAAGATCGGCGGCATACCAAACAATACATAACGCAGCAACGGAAGAACGAATCCCACAACTGCACCATACTGCCATCCGCAGATCAGCCCGCAAAGCAAAACCGGAATATGCATTGGAAGAAGCATATTACCTACCTGTTGAATCTGACCTGTTATAAACGGAAGAACCAGACCGATTGCCATAAACATTGCTGATAATACTAATTTCCGTGTTCCTCTGGATTGTTTTTTCATCATACACCTCGCGTAATTCATTTTTCTTTTGATGCATTATAGTATAGCACAATCATTACAAAAAATCTATTTTCACAACTGTTTCATTTTTTGCATAAACATGTATTTTTTCTTTTACATAAATAGGTATTTCTTCTTGCTTTTTGTTTATCTATACACTATACTGGATATAGTGTCATATGCACGGAGTTGATTGTATATTCCCCTCTGTCTCCCGACAGAAAATACAATAGGTGCGATCAGATAACATTTCCCGATATCTAAGACAAATCATCAGATGTTTTATTTCCCATTGACAGGTATTATGTAATTTCTTCGGATCTTTCTGCTCCGATAACAGAAAGAAGCATCCAGACCATCGATCCTTCTTCTTCCGGTAGTTCTACTCTCTTAGGATTTCTTCGGCAGAGTCTGATTTCTGCAATTTTAAGAGACTGAGTAACTATTCAGAGCTATGCAAAATTGCTTTCTGCGAATGCTTGCATTCAAGCAGAACAGCAATTTTATATAGCGAAGTAACCACATGAGATAAACTACGTTGCGTTAGCAACGGTTTTACGAATGAGGTTCTGAATAGCTGCGAGACAAATTAATAATATAATAATGCGTGAAAAAACGGAAATATATCTTTCAAATCAAGAATGTAATCGTTGCATTCTTAACCAAACAACATTAAAACGTCCCGGGAATTCCCGGGACGTTATCTTTGCGAATATTAGGTAGGATTGCGAGAGTGCAAAGCACGAAACAATCCGTAGGCATCAACGTTTCAAATTTTGTGCATTTTTACTATTAAACAATACCCTGAGCCGTCATGGCATCTGCAACCTTTAAGAATCCGGCGATGTTGGCACCGGCAACATAGTTGCCTTCCATGCCATACTTCTTAGCTGCATCATCAAGATTGTGGAAGATGTTAACCATGATTCCCTTAAGCTTGCTATCTACTTCTTCGAAGGTCCAGCTCAGTCTTTCAGAGTTCTGGCTCATCTCTAATGCGGAAGTAGCAACACCACCTGCATTGGATGCCTTACCAGGGCAGAACAGTACACCATTCTGCTGGAAGTATTCCGTTGCTTCCATCGTAGTAGGCATGTTAGCGCCTTCTGCTACTGCGAATACACCGTTTGCAACAAGTGTCTTTGCATCTTCAAGATTCAGTTCGTTCTGTGTTGCACAAGGAAGCGCGATGTCTACTTTGACAGACCACTGATTGGTTCCTTCTGCCTTCTTATCATGATACTGTGCGGACGGTCTTGCTGCTGCATACTCGGTAAGACGCGCACGTTTTACTTCCTTAACTTCCTTCAGTAATTCTACATCAATTCCTTCCGGATCATAAATCCATCCGGTAGAATCAGAACAGGTAACTGGCTTAGCGCCAAGCTGCTGCGCCTTCTGGATTGCGTAGATTGCTACGTTACCAGCTCCGGAAACAGCAACGGTCTTACCTGCGATGTCCTTACCATTGCACTTTAACATTTCTTCTGTTAAATATAATAAACCATATCCGGTAGCTTCTGTTCTTGCTAAAGAACCACCATACGTTAAGCCCTTACCGGTAAGTACGCCTTCATAAAGACCTGTCAGTCTCTTGTACTGACCATACATGAATCCGATCTCTCTTGCTCCTGTACCAATATCACCAGCAGGAACATCGGTGTCAGCTCCGATATATTTGTGAAGCTCTGTCATAAAGCTCTGGCAGAATGCCATTACTTCTCTGTCTGACTTGCCCTTCGGATCGAAATCAGAACCACCTTTACCACCACCAATAGGAAGTCCGGTTAATGAGTTCTTAAAGATCTGTTCAAAACCCAAGAATTTGATAATACCAAGGTTTACCGAAGGATGTAGTCTTAGACCACCCTTGTAAGGTCCGATTGCACTGTTAAACTGTACACGATATGCATTATTAACCTGAACCTGTCCCTTATCATCTACCCAAGGAACGCGGAATAACAACTGTCTTTCAGGAGTAACGATTCTCTCTAATAAAGCATCCTTCTTGTACTTCTCCTCGTTTGCTTCAATAACGACTCTCAGAGATTCCAGTACCTCTTTTACTGCCTGATGGAATTCCGGCTGTGCAGGATTTTTCTCTACAACCATCTGATAAACTTCATCAACGTATGACATTGTCATGTCCTCCTTTAAATTAAATGTTTGTCGTGGTACGGTATTCTTGTATACAATTCATGTCATAACATACCGTTTTCTAAATCTGTTGCTATTATATATCAGATTTTTTCCCCTTTCAAGCATTTTCTCACGCTAAAGTGATAAAAATTTATAGTGTAATTTTGTGAAAAATATTCAAAAAAATTTATAAGTACTCTTTCAGTTTTTCAATGCTCTTTTCTTCAAAATCCATCAGTTCTTTGGCAATCTCCACGGAGCGGTCACCTGCATTCTCACAGTGATTCATTATTTTCCACATATCCGTTAATCCACGGTTTGTTCCCTGGATCAAAAGCTCTGCCACATGACTGGTACTGGAATTGAGTATGGTGTTCGCTTTAATTGCTCCACGCAGCATCATCTCCTGATATCCGGTTTCCTTGTAGCACTCTGCCTTTCCCTGTAACAGTTCATTCGTTGCCCGGTTGTAAATCTCTCCATATCTCATGCTGTCCTTCGTCACCTGTGCCGTCAACGTATCATCATAGATTTTACTGCTGATGGAATCAATAGCCTGCATTGCCATCTGGGCATTTTTCTGCACTTCACGTAATACATTCCTGTCATCATTTTTCATTTCCTAAAATCCCTTTCCCGTCTAAATATACTGGATGAGTGCATCCGGCACGGACATCCATAAACTACCCGATTGTATAGACCTTTTCTGTGAAATCATTCTCTAATACAGCTCTTATATGTCTCTTATATACTATAGAATTTTATAGACAATGACAGTGTTTTCATGTACATAGCAATAATTTCAATGCATAGCAATAAAGAAACAGAGTAAACAAATCCTGCCTATGCAGATTCATTTACTCTGTATCATTTCCATTCGTTCCTATATTATACCTATAGTTTCTGTAATTTCAGTGGTTTATGTAAGCTCTGGGTTTCCCGCATCTCCAGCGGTCTCTGCTGTTCCTGTAACCTCAGTACTTCCTGAGATTCCTACAACCTCACTGGTTCCCATAACTTCTGCAGTTTCTGCCGCCTGAGCCTGATCAGTCACTTCGGCTAATTGCTTTCCTTCCTCTTCCTGTGCTTCGCACGGATATTTCATGCCCCACTGGGAACGGATTTCATCCATAATCCGCATTACACGTAGAGTTTCACTGTGAGGCATCTGCGCACATTCAATCTGACCGCACTTAATTGCCTCGATACACGCTGCCACTTCATATTCATAACCCGAAATCTGCTTCGGACATTTATAGGATGCCACCTTCTTATACTGCTTGTCATATACGGCAATGCTTTCAAAATTATTGATATTCTCAACAATTGCAAAGCCTTTCGTTCCATAAATGATGCCCTGACGGTCACTTAAAGATACCATAGAGCTGTTTAAGTTCGCCACCTTGCCATCATAATATTGCAGGCAGATTGCATTCTGCTCGTCCGCTCCGGTCTCTGTAAAGGTACAGCAGGATGCGATCTTACTGATATTATGTCCAAAAATCATCAATGCAAAATTAATGGTGTAAACACCAACATCCAGAAGCGCACCGCCTCCCAGTGCCAGATTCGTTAAGCGTTCCTTGCTGCTGATCACATATCCCAGATTAGCAGTTAAGGTCTTCGGCTCGCCGATGATCCCGCTTCCAATCACTTCACGGATCGTTGTCAGCATCGGCATATATCTTGTCCACATTGCCTCTGCAAGGAATACCTTATGCTCTGCGGCAATACGCACCAGCTTCTCTGCCTGCGCGGCATTCAGAGTAAATGCCTTTTCACATAAAACCGGCTTTCCTGCTTCCAGACACATCTTCACGTTCTCATAATGCTCGGAATGAGGGGTTGCCACGTAGATCAGATCCACCTTTTTATCCGCCACCAGATCGGCATAGGATCCATAAGCCTTCTTACATCCATATTTTCCTGCAAAAACATCTGCATGAACCTGTTGCCGGGATGCCACTGCATAAACCCGGACATTTTTCATCTTATTTATTGTTCCTGCCATGATTCCTGCAATATTACCGCTTCCCATAATTCCAACATTAAAATTTCCAATCATTTCCGTTCCTCCTTTGCAGACGGTTATCCTGTCTACACGATATTCATAATAACCGTTACTTCTACTGTTATAATCCGATTCCTACTCACGACTCCGAAAAAAAGATTTTTCGTAACTGTTCCGTACCTTCTCAGTTACGATTTTTCTATATTTTACCAGATCTTATACAAAAAAAACAGCCCTTACTAATATCAATCAGTAAAGACTGTCTGTTGCTGTTCACTCGTATCTCGTTCCACCGTCAAACCATATTCTTATTTATTCCAGATATTCGGTTTTAATGTAGGCATTATTGCCATTATACTTAATCTTGGACCAACCATCGGCCTGTTCCATGACAAGTTCAAAAGTATCTCCGGCATAAGCTGTTCCCAGAACCTCCGAATCCGTACTTGCACTCTTACGGATACGAACCGATTCTTTCACCCTGACCTTATCTCCCGGTGCCTTGCCGGTAGATGCCGTGCTTGTACTTGTTGTATTAGCGGAAGTATCTGCTGCAGTATCCTGTGAATTATCTGTGCTGTCTGTACTATCTGCATTATCTTCCTGTGTATCAGTAGCCGTTTCTTCAGAAATCACTTCCAGATAATCGCTCTTAATATAAGCGTCTTCTCCTTCGTATTCAATCTTGCTCCAGCCGTTCTCCTTCTGCTCTAAAACCGTAAACTCCTGATCTACCTGGGCTTTGCCAAGCTTATCGGCCTGCTCACTGTCAGAAACACGAATATTCACCACATCTGTTGCACGTGCTTTGATGGTTACCTGAGTGGTTTGTTCGGCAGTCTCATCCGTTGTCTGTTCAGTCTCTTCTTCGGTTTGCTCGGACTGGTCGGCCTGTGCCAGAATCTCTCCGACATCTTCGTTGATCTTTTCCTTCATATAAGCAAGGAACTCGCTTAAATCCTCATCCTCTGCCAACAGATCATTGTAGGCCACTACGACCTTATTATTCAGATCTACCACATCATCCTGCAACGTAACCTCTTTGATATAGTTGCTTACCGTATCATCATACGTGCCATTATTGATGTAGTAGTTTCCACTCTCATCCTGTCCGATGTAGTATGTCTGCATTCCCGGAATCGTGGTCTCCAGATCATAGAACTTCACTTCGGAACATACATAAGCTACATAGGTATTGTCTGTAAGTCCCGGCTTGGTATACACATCCAGCTGCGGGTAGGATTCAATATACTTACTTAACTCTTCTACTTTAATCTTCTGAATGTCATTCAGATAGGTGTTGAGACCTGAAATCGTCTCCATATCTCCTGATGCCTGTGCATCATAATAAGCTCTTACGACATTGTTGACTTCCGGATACGCATTCTCCTCCAGATCATATGTCGGCATTTCCTGAACTTCCTCTTCAGACTGCTGCTCAGCTGCAGCCAGTGCGGCAGCTTCTGCTTCTTTTTCCAGCTTATCTCTCTGATTCGCATTTACTGCAATGAATATCGTTATGAAAACACATACAATAAGGATTGCCGGCATCACGATCTTTCTGTGATCCAAAATCCAATCCTTAACCGTCAGAAGCTTATCCTTGACCCCCTCAAGTCTGCTCTGATTGTTTTGATCCATATTTACCATCCTTTAAAATTGTCACACACATATCCAAGGTGATGCTAATGCACCCGACAGGAATCGAACCTGCATTAAAGGCGTCGGAGGCCTTCGTTCTATCCGTTAGACTACGGGTGCACATGTGTTATAATATTACGGTAACTATTCAGAACTCCATTCGTAAAACCGTTGCTGCGCAACGTAGTTTATCTCATGTGGTTACTTCGCCATACAAAATCTGTCAAATAAGCTCCGAAATGCAAGCATTCCGCTCCTATTTGTCCAGATTTTGCATGGCTCTGAATAGTTACATATTACGAAATTGTTACATCACCTTGAATATATTATCACAACTCTCAGCGCTTGTCTAGTAAATAAAGTGCATCTTCCTTTTTATTATAAAAAAATACAGAATCTGCCAATACTTCTTCCTCTTCCACCTGGCTGCGGTTGATCTCCGAAACAATGTCCAGAAGAGCTTCCTGGTTGAGCTTCGGTATTCCGGGAATCAGAATGGTTTCATGCACAGAGCTGGGCAGCACATACAGATCGGTATCCTTCTTTTCTGCAAAGGATTTCAGCTGATCCTGATACAGAATACAGGCTGCACCGAACAGCTTCTGCTCGTTCGTGAGGACATACATGGGAATCATATCTTCAAATAATTCTGCCGGAAAGATTCCGTCCAAAACTTCATCCATATTTTCGATTTTGGGCGGAAGAAGCCGCGGTGCATTCCGATATGCTGCCTCATAAAGCTCCTCCTCCGTAATGTTCCAGATATCCATATGGCTTTTCCGGATAAGCACCGTTGCCTTTCCTTGAAAAGGTGCATTTTCAACCAGATAGAAATAAACGATCGACAGATTAAAAAAAGGGCGGTTGGGAACATTCCCAAGCAGCTTCCGGTTCTTTTCCGTATTAATCAGTTTAAAAGAAAGCTTGCTTTTTGCTTTGAAAAAGTCCGTAAAATCACTTAAATCTACCGGACGCTTTAAATCGGCCTGCCGTAGCCGGTCTGCCATTTGAGATACCGTTGTCTGTAGATCTTCTTCGCTCATATCCTCCCTGTAATAATCATCAATATAAATCGTCGGGAAAGAATTGATATTCTCCCTTCGAGCAACAATTCCTGTTAAGATAACCCCATTATTCTTCGTTACCTTACGTGAAAAAACATGATAGTTTTTCCCTAACTGCTTCTGTAAGAGCAAAACAACCTGATTTGTAAATGATGTGATATTCATAGATCGAATTTCCTTTCGAATAAAATTTGTTTTCCGGCAGACGCCGGAAAGGATTTGCGTAGTTTATTGTAAAAAACAAAAGAGACAATGAAATTCATCATTGTCTCTGGCTTGTCCTTTGATATAGAAAACATACCATTATACTCTGGAGAGATATTCTCCTGTTCTGGTATCAATCTTGATTACATCGTTCGTATCTACAAAGAGAGGTACGTTAACAACAGCTCCTGTTTCAACAGTAGCAGGCTTGGTTGCGCCTGTAGCGGTATCACCCTTGAATCCAGGCTCTGTATCTGTAATCTGAAGTTCTACAAACAGAGGGGGCTCAATTGCGAATACATTACCGTTATGGGAACAAACCTTAACCATTTCGTTCTCTTTCACGAACTTTAATGCATCACCTACGGTTTCAGCATTTAATGCAATCTGATCATATGTTTCAACATCCATAAAGTTATACAGATCTCCATCGGAGTATAAATACTGCATATCTTTTCTATCAATACGTGCCTGTGGACACTTTTCAGTAGGTCTGAAAGTCTTCTCCACTACGCCGCCGCTCTTGATGTTTTTCAGCTTGGTTCTGACAAAAGCTGCTCCTTTACCAGGTTTAACATGCTGAAACTCGATAATCTGGTAAACGTTATTATCCAGCTCAATTGTAATACCATTTCTGAAATCACCTGCAGAAATCATAAAAATATTCCTCCTAATAAATTCACGTTATAATTCTTTTACAGTCTAATATAAAAAAGAAGATTTTTCAACCCTTTCTTATCAGATTCGCAACTTTTTCCATTGCTTCAAGGTATCCTGCAAGTCCGTGTCCGTAAATCTGTTCGTTGCAGACCGGTGCTGTTACAGAGATTTTACGGAATTCCTCACGCTGTGTAATATCCGAAATATGGATCTCGATCTTCGGCATGACAACACTGGCAAGTGCATCCCGGATCGCATAACTGTAATGGGTAAATGCACCCGGATTAATCACAATGCCCTCTGTTCCGTCAAAATATGCATCCTGAATCCGGTCAATGATTGCTCCCTCGTGATTACTCTGAAATACCTCTGCCGTAACCTCAAGCTCCTTCGCCTTGTCGGAAATCATCTCCAAAAGATCATCGTAATTCTGTGTTCCATAAACTCCTTTTTCCCGAATTCCAAGAAAATTTAAGTTAGGTCCGTTAATCACTAAAATTTTCATTTTCTCCTCCTACCCTGTCTGTACTATTCTGTACTATCCTGTACTGTACTGTGCTATGCTATGCTATGCTGAACTATCTGTACTGAACTATCTGTACTGAACTATCCTATACTATCCGTACCACCCTGTTTGTCCTTTATCTGCGCCATCTTACAAATAATCTCATCCACAATGAGCCACTTATTCTTACCCTCTACGAGGATGATCTCATCGGCACACTTTTCATACCACGCATCACGCTGCCGCAAAAGCTCCGTAATCCTTGCATAAGGATCCACCGTCTGTAAGAGTGGTCTTGTCGTATCCCCCTTTAGACGCCGGTAGACCTCCTCGGGTGTGATTTTCAGATAAAACACATAGCCCAGTTCCGCTAACAGCTCCCGGTTCCGTTCTCCACGCAAAAGGGCGCGCTGCCGCACCGACTCCTCTCCATAAAGATTTCCTCCGATTGGAAGTCCTCCTCCCAGAGCAATAACCATGGCCTTCTGTTTCTGGGTCAGTTCACACAAAGCTTCCGTTTCCATATCCCGGAACGCCTCTTCGCCCTGTGTGGCAAAAATATCGGATATGGCTCTTCCCTGCTTCTGTTCGATATAATGGTCGGTATCCAAAAGCTCCTGTCCACACTTTTCTGCCAGGATTCTTCCGATGGTGCTCTTTCCGCATCCCATAAATCCGGTGAGAATCACCTTATTCTTCGCCATAGCATGCCTCCTTAAGCTTCTCATAGACGATGGCTGCCTGCTCTTTCGTGATCTCCACCTGATTCCATAATTCAAAAGCAATAATTCCCTGATAAAGAAGCATTTTAAGTCCATTATAAGCTTCTCCGCCATGGTCCCTCACAAGCTGCATGAAACGGGTATCTGCCGGACGGTATACGAGATCGTAGCCCTTCAAAATTTTTTCATAAAAAGCAGGATCTTCGATGACTGCCTCATGATCGTGGGGCGCCAGACCTACGCTTGTGGACTGAATCACCAGATAATCCTTCCCCGGCAGTGTCTGATAACCCGAAAGCTCCATCGCCGTCATCTGCGTATATCCGGTCTTCTCTGCTATCTCCTGTGCAATAGCCTGTGCTTTGGAAACCGTGCGGTTTAAAAGATATACATGGGAAGCGCCTTTTGAAGCACATAAAAAGGCAACCGCCCGTGCCGCGCCTCCGGCTCCTAAGATCAGAACCTCATGGTCTGCAATCTCCATGCCGTCACTGCGCATGGCGCGGTAAAGCCCCGGCATGTCCGTATTATAGCCCTTAAATCCATCCTCCGTGCGCACCAGTGTATTCACTGCACCGATCTTCTCAGCAAGTTCATCCATCTCCGAAAGAAGCGGCATCACATCACTCTTATAAGGAACGGTTACATTCATTCCATGAATATGTAAGGAAAAAGCCCCCGGCACTGCCTCGGCCAGCTTTCCCTGATCCACCAGAAATGAACCATAAACCAGTGAAATTCCGGTCAGCTCCGCGAGGGTATTGTGAATCAGTGGTGATAACGTATGTGCAACCGGATTTCCAATGAGTCCGCACAGCTTCGTATGTCCATCAATCTGCATCCTGATCCTCCTCATATAAAAAGGTTCTTCCCTGCTTCCTGCAGGATCTCTTATAGGAAGCAAGTACAATCTTTTCCAGATATCGTTTTAATACAATCTGAATCTCTTCATGCTTTGCAATCGGCTGTACCAGAATCGAATAAATTCCGCACCTTCTGGCTCCCCAGACATCTGTAAACAATTGGTCGCCGACAAACAACGTGTTCTCCACATTACATCCCATCTTCTGCATAGCCTGTTCATATCCGGCCTTTCCCGGCTTTCCTGCCTTAAACAGGTATTGCACCTGTACCGCATCGTTAAACATCTTTACTCGCGGCTCTTTATTATTCGAAAGCAGCATGATGTGAAATCCCAGCTCCTTCAGATGCCGGAAAAGTGCGATGCATCTCTTATCCGCAGGGGCACCATGCTCCACCAGCGTATTATCAATATCAAAGATGATTCCCCGATAGCCCTGCTGATAAAGCCGGTCAAAATTAATTTGGTAAGTGGATACGATGTATTTATCCGGATAAAAGTATCGAAGCATGTGATTACTCCTTTAGATTACATTCACTGAGCAACTCTACCTGCTGCACTAAATTCGACCTGTACTTTCGCTTGTTCTCATTAAGTGCACAGGTATGGTTCGCACTAACCTCAAGCTTCGCCTTCGGCTCGCTTTCGCTAAGTGCTCTACTCAAAAATACCCCTTACATGAAGCAAGGGGTATGATTCTTTACGGATTCAAAAGCGTTTCCTTCCCTTAAAACTTGGGAATCACAACACCATCTTCTGACTGGAATGCAAAATTCTGTGAGTTTCCAACAAAATACTGGTATTCCTGTAACACTTCATCTTTACGCATATCAGAGACAGCCTTCATAATATCGAGATTCTCCAGTTCGCTGTCGCTTCCCAGATAGTCGAAGCTGTCTGTTTTATTAAAAGTAAGAGAAATGTTCTCAAGATCGGCCGCCTTCGCTCTGCGATCCTGCACTGCGAGGTTTTGCATACGGGAATAATCCGGTGTACTTAGCTGCAGGGCTTCCTGCTGCTGTTCCTGATCCTGACGTCTTACTTCCTCTTCACTGACCTGCTTAATCTCCGGTCTTTGATAATTCGAATAGGTTGAAAAACTTCCCATTCCCTGATAGATCTGTATGCCCATTGCTCTCACCACCTTCCGAAACATGGTTATCTTTATATTTTACTATGATAACTTCTGTTTTGCAACAATTCTGCATGAATATATCTAGCAAATAGTAACAGTTCAGCCTTGCCCATTCATAAGCTGCCGTATTGTACCTATTATATCGGACGTTTCACGCAAAACCTCAAGGGCGAGTCAGAAAATTCCGGCGGATTCAAGTAATTTCTTCGTATACGGATCCTTTGGTGCAAAATAAATTTCATCCGACGTTCCCATTTCCACAAACTGTCCCTTCTGCATAATCATCACACGATTACACATCTGATAAACGACTCGAAGATCATGGGAAATAAACAAAATGGATAAACCCATCTCCTCTTTCAGCTGTTTCAGAAGCTCAAGTACCTGTGCCTGAATCGTTACATCAAGGGCAGATACCGGTTCATCTGCAATCAAGAGCTTGGGTTCCTGCATCAGTGCCGTACCAATACAGATTCTCTGCCGCTGTCCACCGGACAACTGGTTCGGATAACGGTCGATCAGCTTTTCATCAAGACCTACCCGGCGCAGCATGGCAATTACCCGTTCCTTACGCTCTTCCGGTTTCAGGACCTCGTCTCCCTGCGGTCCTCGCAGACGCAGAGGCTCTTCCATGATCCAGCCGATGGTTTTAGACGGATTTAACGATCCGTAAGGGTCCTGGAAAACCATCTGTGGGAATTTCGATGCATGGACAATTTCTCCGGTATAAGGAATGAGCCCCAGAGCCGCCTTGGCAAGCGTGGACTTTCCGCAACCACTCTCCCCGACCAGTCCTAAGATTTCGCCCTCCTTCATCTCAAAAGAAACATCCTTAAGGACATGCCGGTACGTCGTTTTGCTGAATATATTCGTTTTCTGATTTTTGTAGGACACATTCACGTCCCTGACCGTCAGAATATTATTTTCCATTTCTTTCCACCTTTGGTATCGCTGCAATCAGACGCTGCGTATATTCTTCCTTCGGGTGTGTAAAGACCTCCTGCGTTGGTCCGGTCTCCACAATATAGCCGCCCTTCATCACAAGTACCCGTTCACAAAGCTGCTTTACCAGACTTAAGTCATGGGAGATAAACAGAATCGACGTCTGTTTCTCCCGGTTCATCCGCTTCAACAGCTCTACAATCTGTGCCTGAATCGTTACATCCAGTGCAGTCGTTGGTTCATCTGCAATCAGAATCCTGGGATTGCAGATCATGGCTGCTGCAATCATCACTCTTTGCCGCATACCACCGGATAATTCGTGCGGATACTGCCGGTAAAGCCGTTCCGGCTCCGGAAGTTCCACCTCCTTCATCATCTCAATCGCTTTCTGATAACGTTCTTCCTTATTAAGATCCGTGTGGATCCGCAGCGATTCTTCGATCTGCCATCCAATTCGTTTCACCGGGTTTAAGGAAGTCATCGGTTCCTGAAATATCATGCTGATTTCATTTCCCTGAATTTTGCGAAGCTTAAAGCGCTCACAGGTCAGCAGATCCAGTCCGTCAAAAAGAATCTGACCCTTTTTACGCATATCCCTGCGGCTTAACAGTCCTGCAATCGCAAGTGCACTCATGGACTTGCCGGAGCCCGATTCTCCCACCAGACCGACGATCTCTCCTGCTTTCAGTTTCAGATCGAAGTCATACACTACCGTTTCCGGAATCAGATGATCGTGGAATTCAATATTTAAATCTTTTACTTCCAATAATAAAGGCTCTGCCATTTCAACACCTGTCTGTTTCTCATTGCATCTTATTTTGAATCATGTTCTTACGGTCTCAGCAGCAAATGATTCGACCTGTACGGAATAGTTACCTTATTTCTTCTTATCGTCCTTACTCCTTCTTCAATCCGTCGCTCAACTGACTGAAGCCGAGCACCATCAGAATAATGGTACATCCCGGTCCCAGTGCGTAATTCGGCACACGGAACAGAAAGCTCTGTGCCTCGGAAAGCATTCGTCCAAGGCTCGGTGCCGGAGGCTGTACGCCAATTCCCAAAAAGCTCATTCCGGCCTCTGCCAGAACGGCATTATTAAATCCGATCATAACGGAAGATAACAGCACGCTTACCGTATTCGGCAGAATATGCACGAACATAATCCGCAGATGGGATGCTCCCTGCAGGCGTGCGTTCTTCACATAGTCCATATTTTTATATTTTAAGAATTCGCTCCGCACAATTCTCGAAAAGCTTGGGATAAAGGCAATACCAAGTGCAATCACCACCTGATAGTTTCCCTTTCCGAGAAGCGAAATAAATACCAGTGCCAGTAAAATACTTGGGAACGCAAAAACAGCATCAATGATCCGCATCAGGATTTCATCAATGGTTCCTCCAAAATAACCGGTGAATGCCCCGATCAGGACACCAAACACCGTTCCGATCAACACGGTTCCAAGTGCAACAAGAAACGTCGTACCCGCGCCCTTCATCACCCTGCTTAATATATCTCTTCCAAAGTTATCACAGCCAAGGGGATGTGCCAGAGAAATCCCTGCAAACTTACTCGCAGCGTTCATGGTTTCCGGATCATAAGGCGTCCAGAAAAAGCCTGTCAGAATCAGAAGAAGCATTACTGCGGTGATAGTTCCGCCGAGAATTAAATTGTAATTTTTCTTTACATTCTTCATTCCTTCACCCTACTCTACTGTAATTCTGGGATCAATCAGCCCATAGATCAGATCGACAGCCATATTCACCACAAGCACCAGAACTGCAATGCAGACAATCACGGCCATGACAACCGGATAGTCTCTGTTCGAAATCGAGGTCAGCAGGATTCTTCCAAGCCCGGGAATGCTGAAGACCTGCTCAATAATAATACTTCCTGCAATCATATCCGCAAGTGCCATCCCTAAGAAGGTCACCACCGGAATCAATGCATTCTTTAATACATGCTTATATAAGACGTCATGCGTTCGGTTTCCACGGCTGTATGCCGTACGCACATAATCCAGCTTTGCTTCCTTAATTACAGAGCTTCGAAGGAGCTTCACTGCCATTGCGGCTTTCGGAAGTGCAATCGCTGCTGCCGGGAAAAAGAGATAGCCGACAAAGCCTGCAAAATCCTTTTCGTAAGAAACGTATCCACCGGGCGTAAACAGCTTGAAAATCCTTCCGAAAATTAATGTAATCAGGATTCCCGAAAAGAACGGTGGAATCGCCATAATGATCTGATTCATAATGTAAATCACTCGATCCACGATGCCGCCCTCATGCTTTGCCGTGTAAATACCAAGCGGAATCGAAATCACCACCATCAGTACAAATGCCATCAGGGTCAGTGTAATCGTCACCGGAAGCTTGTTGGCAACCATTCCGGTAACCGGCATCCGGTAACTGTAAGAGGTTCCCATGTCTCCATGAAGAAGTCCTGCTACCCATCTTCCATACTGGACAAGCACCGGATCGTTTAATCCAAGCTCTTCCCGCAGCGCGGCAACCTTCTGCGGCGTTGCTTCCGTTCCGAGCATGGAGGAGGCCGGATCCCCGGAAATGACATGGAAGGACAGGAACACGAAAAACGTCACTGCTAACAGTGTCGATAGCGTTGTCAGTATTTTACGAGCTACATATTTCATGTTCCTGCCTTCCTTTCTTCAAATCCTTGTCCTTTTTTAAAAAGTAAATCTGCCTTTATTTATTGATCTGCCAGACGGATTTTCGCAATATCCTGAATATAAAGCGGATAGAACTCATATCCGGTATACTTCTTATTTAATGCCACGAACTCCGGTAAGTCCTGAATATAAACGTTGGCAGCGGTTTCAGACAGAATCCGTTCACATTCCTTATAATATGCGGTCTTTTCATCATCATCGGTACTGCTGATTGCTTTTTCAAAAGCAGCATCATAATCCGCATTGCTGTAATTGATAAAGTTCTTCGCATTATTGGAGGTAAATCTCTGCAACATGGCAGATCCGGTAATGTTGGATGCATCGACCCCAACAAGGGTAGACTGGAACTGTCTGTTCTGATAAACATCACTTAACCAGCTGTCCCACTCAACTAACTGGATCTGGGCATCGACACCGATTTTCTTAAACTCTTCCACAAGTACCTGTGCGGTATCAATGTGCGGCTGGTAATTGGAAGGTACGGTAATCGTAAAGGAAAATCCGTCTTCATAGCCTGCCTCTTTTAAAAGTTCTTTTGCTTTCTCAATATCGGTGTTATAGGTGTCATTCAATTCCGGCATAAAATACTTACCGAATGCAGGGAACATACTGCTTCCTACCTCAGCGCCCTTTCCATCGGAAACCATCATCATAATTTCCTGCGGGTCAATCGCATAACAGAGAGCCTGACGAACCTTTTCATTGTCAAACGGGGCTTCTGCATTGTTCAGGTATAACGCCTGTACAAGGTTCATGGTTCCCTCTAATACATTGAAGTTGTCGGAGAGCTCGGCTGCCTGGGTAGCGGTTACTCTTGCAAACATATCAATGGAACCACCCTCTAAATCCATCACGATGGTATCGGCATTGGCGCAGATCTTAAGTGTTACATCCTTAATATAAGCAGGTTCCCCCCAGTAATCGTCAAAGCGTTCCATCACGAAATTCTCCTGTGGGGAACGGGATACGAACTTATAGGGACCGGTTCCGATCGGGTTGGTGTCCGGATTCTCATTGGATGCCGGGATGATTGCCGTTGTCATATAGGCAAGAAACTCGGTATCAGCTTCCTTCAACACCACCTGTACCGTCTTGTCATCTAAAATATTGACACTGTCAATATTAGAAAACGCCGCTACCAGAGGTTCACCAGCACTGGTATCGGCGCATTTATCCAGGGAAAATTTTACATCCTCTGCGGTTACCGTGCTTCCGTCATGGAACTTTACATTGTCTCTTAAGGTAAAGGTATAGACCTTACCTCCTTCGGTTTCTTCATACGAGCTTGCTACTGCAGGGATAAAATCACCATCGCTTGTAACCTTTACAAGTCCTTCAAAAATGTTGAACAATACCTCTCTTGTTCCTGCCGCCACCATCTTGTGAGGGTCAAGACTGTCCTCTAAGTCCTGAGGTATTCCGATCGTGATTTGAGAGGAACTGTCTCCTTTCTTATCACCTGAGCATCCGCCCAGTGCAATAGTAAGTGTCGTCAACACGAACAGTAAAAGAACTGCTTTAAAGCTTCTTTTCTTCATGTCTTTCATTCCTTTCTCACTTTCCTTATTTAGTTTTAGTTGGTACGTTAAATTTTTAACGCTCTTACATTCTATACAAAAAGATAAAAAAAATCAATAGTGTATGAAAATAAATACACTATTGATTCTATTTCCTTATTCCAATACCTTCTTCAGCTCATCCATAAAGGTATTAATGTCCTTGAATTCCCGATACACGGAAGCGAAACGGACATAGGCAACAGCCTCTAAATCCTTCAGCTTATTCATGACCAGCTCCCCGATCACCCGGCTCGGTACTTCCTTCTCTTCCATGCTGAAGATCTCGGTTTCTACTTCATCCACAAGAGTTTTGATCTGGTCGGCGCTGATCGGACGCTTATGGCAGGCCCGCAGTACTCCGGCTTCAATCTTGGTACGGTCATATGCTTCACGGTTATTATCCTTCTTCACTACAATAAGCGGGATTGTCTCAATCTTTTCATATGTGGTGAAGCGCTTATCGCACTCGTCACACACACGGCGTCTGCGGATGGAATTATTTTCCTCGGCAGGTCTTGAATCAATGACTCTGGTATTCTCGTGACCACAAAACGGACATTTCATACGATTGTTCCCCCTCTGATTTGCTTATTATAGTATAGGATAAATTTTTCATTATGTCAACCGAATTATGGTAACCTCCGTGACAGATCAGCCTTATTGATTCATCCGTTACCGGATTGCTCCAAATTACTTCGTAATTTTTGAAAGTAACATCACAATGAGCATAATCAGGATAATGACCGTAAAGATCCCAAGCATTCCTTTTCCCATTAATTCCAGGGCTATCCAAAAATTTTCCATAGCTGTCTCCTTTTTACAATTAGAATATTGATCTGTTAGTAACCATTCAGAATGGATGTCTGTTTATAACTTAGTTGCATCCATTTTGCCATAATTTTCATGGTTTTGGAATAGTTACAGATAATTTGCAAGAAGGCTCATCACCATACCGCCGGCTACTACCGATGCAATCTGACCGGATACATTCGCCCCTGCGGCATGCATAATCAGGATATTACTCGGGTCTTCCTTAAGCGCCATCTTCTGTACCACCCGGGAGGACATCGGGAATGCCGAAATACCGGCTGCCCCAATCATCGGATTGATCTTCTGTCTGCGGAATAAATTTAAAAGCTTTGCAAACAAAACGCCTCCGATTGTATCAAAAATAAATGCCACAAGTCCGATCGCCATAATCATGATGGTATCCACACTGACGAACTGCTCTGCACGCATACTGAAAGAAATCGTAATGCCAAGCAGCAGGGTAATAAGGTTAGCAAGCTGGCTCTGTGCAGTTTCGGAAAGGCTCTGTAATACCCCGCATTCCCGGATGAGATTTCCAAACATCAGAAAGCCTACCAGAGAAACGCTCATCGGTGCAACCAGTCCTGCAATAAAAGTCACGATAATTGGGAACAAAATCCTTGTCGTCTTGGATACCGACTTGGGATTATACGGCATCTTAATACAACGTTCCTTCTTCGTTGTCACAAGCTTAATGGCAAACGGCTGGATGATCGGAACAAGTGCCATATAGGAATACGCTGCCACAGCAATCGCACCCACATATTTCGATCCAAAGATCTGGGAAACCAGAATGGAGGTCGGTCCATCTGCTGCCCCAATAATTCCGATGGATGCCGCATCTCTTAAATCAAAGCCCATGAGCGCAGCAATACAAATCGCGAAGAAAATGCCAAACTGTGCGGCCGCTCCGAACAAAAACAGTACAGGCTGTGCTAAAAGCGGTCCGAAATCAATCATGGCTCCGATTCCGATAAACAGAATAATCGGAAGTGCTTCCGATGCCTCTATTCCAACCTGAAACAGCCATTCAATAATGCCGTTCGTCTCTCCGATTCCTGCCATGGTCTGGTTCAGTACACCGGAAGACGGCAGATTAACCAGGATGGCGCCAAAGCCCATTGGCAGAAGCAAAGAGGGTTCGAACTCCTTTTTTACTGCGAGATAGATAAGTACCGCTCCCACCACGTACATGACCCATTGCTGCCAGGTGATGGACAGCAGTCCTGAAACTAAATAATCCATAATGACCTCCTTTTTCTGGGGAAATAAATAAAGACCTATATCCCTCATCTTGAGAGATATAAGTCTCGTCATTTCATATTAAACCAGAATGCTGCACTTGTGAAACCAAATTCAGCAGACTTGCTGTTGATTTAATCATACAGATGGCTCTGTACTGACTACTCCCCTATATCCATATTCTTGTAACTATTCAGAACTCCATTCGCAAAACCGCTGTTTCACAGCTTATGTTTTGCT